>JAGWMH010000115.1 GCA_028871775.1 Betaproteobacteria bacterium | reverse complement strand
CGTGCTCAAGCACCGCGAGACCTACGAAATCATGCGGGCAGAGGATGTGGGCTGGACAACCAACAAATTGACGTTGGGCAAACTCTCCGGCCGCAACGCCTTCCGCACGCGCCTGCAGGAACTCGGCATCGCGCTGGAAAGCGAGGAGGCGCTGAATGCGGCGTTTGCGCGTTTCAAGGATCTGGCCGACCGCAAGCATGAAATCTTCGACGAGGATTTGCAGGCGCTGGTCAACGAAGAAACCGTGATGCATGTCAGCGAGCATTACCGCCTGGTGTCCATGCGCGCCCATTCCGAGACCGGCGAGCTGCCCAGCGCCCGCGTGGTGCTCAGCGTGGGCGGACAGGAGCGCAACGCCGAGATACAGGGTAGCGGGCCGGTGGATGCCACGTTCAAGGCCATCGAACAGATCGTGCAGAGCGGCACCGAACTGCTGTTGTATTCGGTTAACAACATCACCAGCGGCACCGATGCGCAGGGCGAAGTGACGGTGCGCCTTGCCAAGGGTGGACGCGTCGTAAACGGGCAGGGTGCGGATACCGACATCGTTGTGGCTTCGGCCAAGGCGTACCTCAACGCGCTGAACAAGCTGCACGGCGGCGCGGAGAGGGCGCATCCGCAGGTTTGAACTTTTAACGGTTTGGATTACCTAATCCGGCGGCATGCCTTGGCATGCCGCTTTCTTCTTACAAAAAGGTCTTCCATGAAAAAACAAATCATCAGTGTGGTAGCAACAGGCCTGTTGCTAAGTTTGGCCATCTCAGATGTATGGGCACGCGACTGCGAACCCAGGCGTCATTCACAGTGCCATGGAGCGGAAATGGCGGGCGAGAAATTGGCGGGAGCGGATTATTCCGGTACGGATTTGCACAACGGCAATTTCTCCAAGGCCGATCTTTCAAAGGCTAATTTAAGCGACGTCAACCTTTATAAAGGCAAGCTGTCCGGAGCCAATTTGAGCGGAGCGGACATGTCGCGCATTATGTTGTTCTTTGCCGATCTAACCGGAGCCAACCTGACTGGCGCCAATTTGACGGCGGCAAAACTGGATGATGCGGATTTTTCCGATGCCAATCTGACAGACGCCAATCTGGCGGGCGCGCAACTAAACAGGAACAAATTCTTTCATACCACTTTCTGCCATACCGTGATGCCGGACGGCATAGTCAACAACGCCAACTGCTCAGCGGAAAAAACCAGAGCAGATGCTGCGGGCGCTGTGATAGCCGGTGTTGCCAGCATCAATGGCTGTGCCATCAAACCGCAGACCGTGTGCAACAACGCCGCGCTGGCGGAAGCCAACCTGGCCTCTGTTGACTTGACCTCGGCACAACTGTATCTGGCCAACCTTGCGTCCGCCAACCTGTTCAAGGCCAACCTGGCCAAGGTCAACTTGACCGAAGCAAACCTGGCGCGCGCAAACCTTGATCGCGCCAACTTGTCGCAGGCCAACCTGACTGATGCCAACCTCAACAAGGCAATACTGCGCGGCGCACGTTTGGAGCGAGCCAACTTGACCGGGGCAACACTGCTCAATGTGGACTTGACCGACGCCGACCTGACCGGCGCCAACCTGACGGAAGCCACCCTGACCGGCGCTACGCTGTGCCACACCGTAATGCCGAACGGTATCCTTAGCTATGCCAACTGCTTGCCGGAAAAGAAGCCGGAACCTGCCATGCCTACGGTGAAGTAAACAACCGGAGCAAGTGGTATTGCGTACGGTTTCAGAAAAGGGCGCACTCATGCGCCCTTTTTATTGGCCAGTTACCCAGGCGATAGAGCGACCAGCACTTGCCGCGCCTGTTGTGCGCCCAGCACGGGTTCAGGAACGTCATCCACAGCACTTCATCATCGGCGCGCACATCAATGCGGTCGCGGCCTACCCCAAACAGTTTGACATCCATTGCTTCCACGAGTGGAAATACCGGCAGCAATGCCGCAGGGTGCCTTTTGCTCGGCATTCATGTGCGCGATGACGTATTCTTCCTGCTCGATTAAGAGGCAGGGCGGCACAGTGTAGTCATCCACCTTTATCCAATGGATGTTTACCATTGCGGAGGTCGGGTATCATGCGCGCATTGTATTTTGTTTCATCCCGCAAAAGAATTGCTCATGAAAAAGAACTGGACAGATTTGCAGCACCTGCTGTGCTTCATCGCGGCGCGCTTCGGGCAGGATCGCTGCGCGCAGATGGCGGCCAGCCTGACCTATACCACCTTGCTGTCGCTGGTGCCGCTGATCACCATCGCACTCACCCTGTTCTCGGCGTTTCCGGTATTCGCGGATTTTTCCGGGCACATCAAGAGCTTCCTGCTCGGCAACATGATGCCGGAAACCGGCAAGATGGTATTGCGCTACGTGGAGCAGTTCGCCGAAAGCGCCGCCAGACTGACCGCAGTGGGCATCGTGTTTCTGGCGCTGACCGCGATGCTGATGATGCACACCATAGACGATGCCTTCAACACGATCTGGCGGGTGTCGCGACCGCGCCCCCTGGTGCAGCGCGTGCTGGTTTACTGGGCGGTGCTGACGCTGGCTCCGCTGTTGATTGGCGGCAGCCTGTCGCTGACCTCATGGCTGGTCGGGATGTCGGTGGGTTATGCCAGACAAATTCCCGAGCTCGGTGTGGCGATGCTGAAAGTAGTGCCGGTGCTGCTTACCACGCTGGCCTTCAGCCTGTTGTTCCGCGTGGTGCCCAACCGCTACGTGCCGATGCGCCACGCTACCACCGGCGGCGTGGTGGCGGCGCTGGCATTCGAATCCATGAACCGCGCTTTCGCTTTTTACATCGCGCATTTCCCGACTTACAAACTGGTGTATGGCGCGTTTGCCAGCATCCCGATTTTTCTGCTGTGGATCTACCTGTCCTGGCTGACCATCCTGATGGGCGCGCTGATTGCCGCGTCGCTGTCGCATTGGCGCGGCGATTTCGCCCAGAATATTTCCCCGGTAGAGCAACTTTATTATGCCTTGCACATTCTCAGGACGATGAGCGAGAGCATGCGCAGCGGTGCGGTGCAGACTTTGCCTGCGCTTTCCAGGCAACTGCACATCGGGTTTGATTCGCTGGAGCAAATCATGGAAAAACTGGCGCAAGCCAGGGTGGTGCGCAAGCTTGCGGGCAGCGGCTGGGCGATGATACGCGATGCGCAACATGTGCAATTGGCTGAGCTGTACCGCCTGTTCGTGTTCGATCCGTCCGTGCTGGTTGCGCAGGGTGACGATGCGGAAATCCATGCGTGGCTTGGGCAAATTGAGCGACATGTGGCGGATGCGACGGCGGCTACGCTGCATGACCTGTTCACCGGGGCGGGCAGCCATGGCTCGCGATCAGCTTGACGAGCAGAGCAACAGAGACGAATTGAAAAAGATCATCGCACTCCTCCATACCCTGAGCGCGGAATATCAGGGGAAACCACTCGAATGAAGCCATATAAGCGCGGAGGCAAATACGCAGACCTGTATCGCATGGCTGCTGCGGTTGCAACGGCGGTGCTGCTGGGAGTTGTTTTTGTTGTCACACAACCGGTCGATTTGCGCCGCCACAATACCCTGCTCGGTTATTTCAGCCAATTGCAGTGGGATGATGCGCGGCTCGGTGAGGCAGTGCTGCAACTGCATTTTAATCTGGCGAACAATTATGACCAGGTGACCGCCATCAGCAGAAACATGCGCGATATTGCGCGCGAACTGCGCAGCGGTGAAGCGGCTCGCGACCTGCACGAGGACGCTGAATTTCAGCAACATTTGCAGTTGCTCGAGCAGCAGCTCTCGGCCCAACAGGATGCGCTGGAAAGATTCAAGTCCAGCAATTCGGTGCTGAAAAATTCGCTGGCCTACCTGCCGCATGCGCGGGATGAACTGGAGCAAGACTTGCCTCGCGGGACGGCAATTCATGAAGATATCGACAGCCTGGTTGAGGAAGTGCTGTTCAAGCGCTTCAATGCGTCGATATATGAGCGCGATCACCTGGAGGCAAGTGTTGCCGCTTTGGAAAAGGCCACGGCGAAACTGACCAGCAGCACTCGCAAGAAACTTGACAACTTGCTGCGCCAAATCCGCCAGATCGACAAAATCGAGCGGGACATGCCTGCCCTGATACGGCAGTTGGCCGCCAACGGCGAGAATGAACACCTAGGTGAAGCCTACCGGCATTATTACGACCGCCAGCAGCAGCGCGCGGCGGCTTATCGTTTCTTCCTGTTGCTGGCGACACTGTCCATGCTCGGCTACGCAGCCTTTGTATTTCTGCGCTTGCGGGAGAAGTCACGCAGCCTGCAATTGTCGGCCAGCGTCATTGCCCATGCGCATGAGGGCATTCTCATTACCGACACCACGGGCGCCATCGTGGATGTCAACCCGGCCTTCACCGAGGTGACCGGCTATACACGCAAGGAAGTGCTGGGCAAAACTCCGCGGCTGCTGCAATCCGGCCGTCATGGCCCAGAGTTCTATGCCGGGATGTGGCAGTCAATCAAAGGCACCGGCCGATGGAGCGGCGAAATCTGGAACCGGCGCAAGAACGGCGAGATATTTCCCGAGTGGCTCAGCATCACCACCGTCACCGGCGAGGATGGAGAGGTTACCCACTACGTCGGCTCCGGCACCGACATCACGAAACGCAAACAGAGTGAGGCCGATATCCACAACCTCTCTTTCTACGACCCGCTCACTCAGTTGCCCAACCGCCGCATGTTGATGGATCATTTATACCATGCGCTGGTCATCGGCACCGGCGGCACCGGCCATGGTGCGCTCCTGTTCGTCGGCCTCGACAACTTCAAGGTTATCAACGATACCAAGGGGCATGGCGTTGGCGATTTGTTGCTGATAAGGGTGGCCAGCCGCCTCAAGACCTGCGTAGGTGAAGAAGATATCATTGCCCGGCTGGGCGAAGATGAATTCGTGGTGGTGCTCGAGAACCTGAGCGAGGAAGCGGAACAAGCTAAAGCACAAGCCAGAATGGTGGCCGAAAAAATTCTTGGCGCCATTAGACAGCCATACAACTTGCAAGGGCATGAATATCACACCACCATCAGTATCGGCATCGGCCTGTTTTGCGAGCATGAAATGTCCGTGAATGACCTGCTCAAGCGCACGGATACGGCGATGCATCAAGCCAAGCAATCCGGCCGTAACATGCTGTGCTTCTTTGACCCCACCATGCAGGACGCACTGGAAGAGCGCATGGTACTGGAGTCCGATCTGCGCGCCGCATTGCAGCAACGGCAATTCAGGCTTTATTACCAGATGCAGGTTGATCATACGGGTCGAATTATCGGCGCGGAGGTTTTGCTGCGCTGGATGCATCCTGCGCACGGCCTGGTTTCGCCCCTGAAATTTATTCCGCTGGCAGAAGAAATCGGACTCATTCTTCCCATTGGGCAATGGGTATTGGAGACGGCCTGCAAACAGATCAAGGCGTGGGAGGCTGATCCGCACACCCGTGATTTACAGCTCGCGGTTAATGTCAGCGCAGGGCAATTCCACCAGCCGGATTTCGTCAAGCAGGTGGGTGAGGTGCTCAACCAAACCGCGGTCATTCCATCGCTCCTCAAGCTCGAATTGACCGAAAGCATGGTGCTCGATGATATTGCCGACACCATTGCCAAGATGCATGCATTGAAGCAAATGGGCGTGCGTTTTTCCATGGATGATTTCGGCACGGGGTATTCATCGCTGGCCTATCTGACCCAGCTGCCACTCGACCAGCTGAAGATTGACCAGTCTTTCGTGCGCAACATCGGCACAAAATCTACCGATGCGGTGATTGTTCAAACCATAGTCGGCATGGCCGGCAATCTGGGCATGGAAGTTCTTGCCGAAGGTGTGGAAACGCAGGCGCAACGCGATTTTCTGGAAAGGACAGGATGCATGGCCTATCAGGGGTATTTATTCAGCAAGCCGGTGCCGCTGGAAGAGTTTGAAAACAAGCTGAAGAGCCCCTGAGCAAGGCAGGAACCCGGCTCGATACATTTGGCTGTATCCTGCATCATCATGTGCTGCAGCCATGCCGCACAGCTTGCCCGGCACACGCTTTTGCGCTCTAATGCGCGCCGGTAC
>JAGWMH010000114.1 GCA_028871775.1 Betaproteobacteria bacterium | reverse complement strand
CACCAGGATCGCGCCGTCCATCTGGGCCGCACCGGTGATCATGTTCTTGATGTAGTCGGCGTGCCCCGGGCAGTCCACGTGGGCGTAATGGCGGTTGGCCGTTTCGTATTCGACGTGCGCGGTGTTGATGGTGATGCCGCGCGCCTTTTCTTCCGGCGCCGCGTCGATCTGGTCGTAGGCCTTGGCTTCGCCGCCAAATTTCTTCGACAGCACGGTGGTGATCGCCGCCGTCAGGGTGGTCTTGCCGTGGTCCACGTGCCCTATCGTGCCCACGTTCACGTGCGGCTTGGTACGCTCAAATTTACTTTTTGCCATGATTTTTCCTCATCAATACAATTTAACGAAAGAACATCAACAAAACTTTTGGTGCCCATGGCGAGAATCGGACTCGCGACCTCTCCCTTACCAAGGGAGTGCTCTACCACTGAGCCACATGGGCCAACTCAAACTGGAGCGGGTGAAGGGGATCGAACCCTCGTCGTAAGTTTGGAAAACTTCTGCTCTACCATTGAGCTACACCCGCACGCTTTAACCGCCAACAACATGCGCCCAAGCACACAATCACCACACCCAGCCCAGTCAAACCAACCGCAAGCAAATAACACTGCAAAATCAAAACCTTTGGTGGAGGGAGAAGGATTCGAACCTTCGAAGGCAGAGCCGTCAGATTTACAGTCTGATCCCTTTGACCGCTCGGGAATCCCTCCAAACAGAACCCGCGATTATCCGTGTTCCTGACCGGCTTGTCAAAGGGCATTTGTCAACAAATTATTTAGCGCAGAGTTGGAATGTCAGGTTTCTATCAGGTTTGAGAATGCCTGATTTTGAGGAACGTGCATTAAAAATGGGGTGGAATTACTTCAACCCCAGCACGTCTTGCATGTCGTACATACCCGCCGGGTTAGCCTGCAGGAAACGGGCCGCGCGCAATGCACCGAGTGCAAACGTGGCGCGGCTGCTGGCCTTGTGGGTGATCTCGATGCGCTCGCCGGTGCCCGCGAACAGCACGGTGTGGTCGCCCACGATGTCGCCGCCGCGCACGGTGGCAAAACCGATGGTGGAAGGGTCGCGTTCACCGGTGACACCTTCCCGTCCGTACACTGCGCACTGCGCGAGGTCGCGCCCCAGTGTCCTGGCGACCACTTCGCCCATGCCCAGCGCAGTGCCGGACGGCGCATCCACTTTGTGGCGGTGGTGCGCCTCGATGATTTCGATGTCATAACCATGGCTCAACACCCTGGATGCCATCTCCAGCAGCTTGAAGGTGAGATTCACGCCCACGCTCATGTTGGGGGCGAACACGATGCCGATGCGCTGCGCCGCAGCACCCAGTTGCGCCTTTTGCTGCGCGGTGAAACCGGTGGTGCCGATGACCATGCTCACGCCGAGCAGCTGGCACACATCGAGATGATGCAGCGTGCCCTCCGGGCGGGTGAAGTCAATCAGCACATCCGCGCCCTGCAGTGCAGCAGCCACATCCGCCGTGATTCTTACGCCGCATGCACCACCGGCCAACTCACCGGCATCCTTGCCAAGCTGCACGCTGGCAGGGTGTTCCAGCGCCGCGTGCAAAACCAGATCATCCGACTGCAACACGCCTTCCAGCAGTGCCCGCCCCATGCGCCCGGTGCAACCGGCAATTGCAACTTTGACTTTATTCATGCCGTTCCTTGATTATTTTTTCGTATCCGGCTCAACCGGCACGGGCATTTTGGATTGAGCTGCAGGTCCTTCCTGCGGTGGAGGCGCACTTTGCGGAGGCATGCTGCTTTCGTCGATACGCGCCAGGCGATCCTCATCGAAATACAGCGTCAGACGCTGCTGCTCAACCAGTTTGCCCTTTTGTTCGAGGCGATACACATAATCCCAGCGGCTGGCGTGAAAGGGGTCATTAATCAGCGGCGTACCCAAAACAGAGCGCACTTGCAGGCGCGACATACCCGTTTTGAGCTTCTCGCGCATCTCTGGCGTAACCATGTTGCCTTGGCGGATCTCAATCTTGTGCGGGGTGAGCAGCGCCAGCTTGGGCATGGACATATCGCTGCACGAGGCAAGCAACAGGGAAACAACGATGAGTTTAGTGCGCATGATAATAAAACCTGATCGGAAAACAGCGGCATGATACATCAAAGCCATCTTTAGGACGGCAGGTCCAGCATTTCCGCCGCATGTTTGCGCGTTGTCTCGGTAATCTTCACTCCGCCCAGCATGCGCGCGATTTCCTCGATGCGCTCTGCCTGTTTAAGCACGCAGATAGTACTCAGGGTAGAGCCGTTGCGCACGGATTTGCTCACCTGCCATTGCGCGTCCGCCCTCGCCGCCACCTGCGGCAAATGCGTCACGCACATCACCTGGTGGCGCTGCCCCAGGCGCTTCAGCAATTGTCCGACAATTTCCGCCACGCGCCCGCCGATACCGCTGTCCACCTCGTCAAAAATCAATGTGGGCACGGCAGCAACCTGGCTGGCGGCAACCTGAATCGCCAGACTGATGCGCGACAATTCGCCGCCGGAAGCGACCTTTGCCAGATCGCGCAGCGGTGTGTCCGGGTTGGTTGCGACCTGAAACTCGACCGCCTCCAGGCCGTGCATATTACCCTCGGCCAGCGGCGTCAGCGCCACGGCAAAGCTGCCGCCCTGCATGGCCAGCGTCTGCATTGCAGCAGTGATTTCGCGTGACAGCTTCTCCGCCGTTTTCTTGCGTGCCGCACCCATTTTTTTTGCGGCAGCCAGATATTTTTCACGCGCTGCGGTTTCCTGCTGCGCCAGCGCCGCGAGGTCGGCATCGCCGCCCAATTCTTCCAGACGCGCCATGATGTGCTGCAAGGCTTCGGGCAACTGTTCTGGCGCCACGCGGTATTTGCGCGCCGCATCCACGATGGCCGCCATGTGCTGCTCCTGATCGCGCAGGCGCTGGGGGTCGGCATCCAGTTTTTGCTGGTAATGGCGCAGTGCGTACACCGCCTCCTGCAATTCGTTCTGCGCGCTTTCCAGTATGGTGAGCGTATCCTGCAATGCCGCATCGAACTCCATGCCCGCACGCACCCGCACCGCCAGCATGTTCAATTGCGCAAGGCAGGCGGTGTCGGCTTCGCTCAATATTTCCACGCCGAACTGCGCCGTTTCCAGCAGGCTGGCGGCATGCGACAGGCGCGCATGATCGGCCTGCAACTCCGTCCATTCCTGTCCGCTGAAATTCAGCGTTTCCAGCTCGCGCCGCTGAAACAGCAGCAGTTCGCGCTCGGCAGCCACCGCTTCGGCATTCTGCTCCAGTTGCGCAAGGCGGCGATGCAAGGCTTGCCACTCGCGAAACAGCAGCGCCAGCGCTTCCGCGTCGCGCCCCAGCCCGGCATAACCGTCCAGCAAATCGCGCTGCGCATCGGAGCGCAGCAGGGATTGGTGCGCATGCTGGCCGTGAATATCCAGCAGGAATTCGCCCGCCTCGCGCATCTGTTGCAGCGTGGCGCTGCGCCCATTGATGAAACCGCGCGAGCGCCCGCTGGCATCCAGTATCCGGCGCAGCTGGCACGTATCCTCGTCGCCTTCCAGTTCCTGCTCGCGCAGCCAGTCCTGCAATTGCGGCATGCCTGCCGTATCGAATCCCGCGCTGATCTCGGCACGTTCGCAGCCGGTGCGCACCATGCCCGCATCGCCGCGCTCTCCAAGCGCTAAGGACAAAGCATCTATAAGTATGGATTTGCCCGCGCCGGTCTCGCCGGTCAGCGCGGTGAACCCGGCGGCAAAATCAAGCTCGAGGGAATCGACAATGACGAAGTCGCGGATGCTGAGGAACTTCAACATTAAAGAGTTTTATTCCAGAGCAGCTTCTCGCGCAGAGTATGGTAATAGCTGTGTCCCACCGGATGCAGCAGGCGGACCGGCGCCGGGTAGCGCGTGACTTCCAGCTTGTCGTTGCCCTGCAAGTCGAAATAGGTGTGGCTATCGAAACGCACCCGCACCGTGCTGGTACGGTGCATCAATATCTCTATCAGCGATTCGCTCTTCACCACGATGGGGCGGTTGCTCAAGGTGTGCGGGCACACCGGCACCAGCGAGATGATATCCAGGCCGGGATGCAAAATCGGCCCCCCGGCGGAAAGCGCATAGGCCGTAGAGCCGGTCGGGGTCGCCACGATCAGCCCGTCTGCGCGCTGATTGTAGAGATATTCACCGTCAATGCGCACCTCGAACTCGATCATGCTGCTGGCATTGCCGCGGTGCACCACTACTTCGTTGAGCGCAAGCGCGTTGAATATCTGCGCCCCATCGCGCAGAATGCGCGTTGAAAGCAGCAGGCGCTGCTCGGTGACAAATTTGCCATCCAGCATGGCGGCAATGGTCTGCTGCATGGTGTCGAGCGAAATGTCGGTAAGAAATCCCAGCCGCCCCTGATTCACACCCACCAGCGGAATATCGAAGGGTGCCAGGGTACACGCAATGTTCAGCATGGTGCCGTCGCCGCCCAGCACGATGGCCAGATCAACCGTCCCACCCATCTCGTGCAGCGGCATCTCGCGGTAATCATGCTGCTCGATATGCCCGGCAGTAAGGCTGTCCACCACCACGGCAACACCTTTCCCGGAAAGGAATTCCGCCAGCCGCAGCAGCGGCCCGGTGATTTCCGGCGCCTTGTATTTGCCGATCAGGGCAACGGTTTTAAACGGGAATTTCATGTGCGCGATTAAACCATATTGCCCATTGATTGACAAAGTAACCAAAGCCCGATGATAGAATGGTACTTATGCTTAACGATCGCGCACAAATCCTGCTCAAGACCCTGGTGGAACGCTATATCAGCGACGGCCAGCCGGTTGGCTCGCGCTCACTGCAACAATTTTCCGGGCTGGAAGTCAGCCCTGCCACCATCCGCAACGTGATGGCCGACCTCGAGGAGATGGGGCTGGTAAGCAGCCCGCATACCTCCGCCGGGCGCGTGCCCACGGCGCTGGGCTATCGCCTGTTCATCGACACATTGCTGGTAACGCAGCCGCTGGATAAGGCGCACGTGCAACAGCTTAAATCCCACTTTCAGCCGGACAACCCCTCGCGCCTGCTGGTGCAGGCATCCAACCTGCTGTCGGAGCTCACCCATTTTGCGGGCGTGGTGGCCACGCCGCAGCGCACTGCCATTACGGTGCGCCAGATAGAATTTTTGCGGCTGGCGGAGAAAAAAGTGCTGCTCATTATCGTCATGCCGGACGGCGAGGTGGAAAATCGCGTGTTGTTCACCGATAAGGATTACAGCCAGTCGCAGCTCACCGAGGCGGGCAATTTTCTCAATCAACATTATGCCGATTGCGCGTTTCAGGATATCCACCAGCGCGTGCAGGCCGAGTTGCGCCAGCTGCACCACGACATGACCGCGCTGATGACTGCGGCGATGGCGGCGGGCGATGCGGCGATGGCGCGCAAGAACGAAGATTACGTCATCAGCGGCGAACGCAACCTGTTGCACATCCATGACCTCTCATCCAACATGAACCAGTTGCGCGGGCTGTTCAACGTGTTCGAACAGAAGACTGACCTGTTGCAACTATTGAATGTCAGCCGCCATGCGCCGGGCGTGCATATTTTTGTCGGCAACGAATCGGGCCTCGCCGGACTGGATGAATGCAGCGTGGTCAGCGCACCTTACGCCGCCGATGGGCAGATCATCGGCACGCTGGCGGTGGTCGGCCCCAAACGCATGAATTACAAAAGAGTCGTGCCGATTGTGGACATAACCGCCAAGTTGCTCAGCAATGCGCTGTCGCAGCACTGAAAACTATTGCGCTTGCCAATACGGCGTTAAAAAATGGCTCAGGATGCTCATTTACTTTATGTAAATTCCGCTCCTTCGCCAATTTTTGCGAGTTTCCGCCCATGGGCGGAATCCCTGCGAGACCCATTTGCCTTGTCTTGGCTGCGCTCATAACGTTTTCGGTTTTGTGCTTCTGCGGCAAGTAATTTTCTGAATATAACTAAGGAAACACTGAATAAGTCGTCCAAATGATAGGCTCGTGCGTTATAGGCAGGAACGTCATCAGGGAGAGATAACGACATGAAGCAAGCGACACTGGCAATGATGAATACTGGA
>JAGWMH010000113.1 GCA_028871775.1 Betaproteobacteria bacterium | reverse complement strand
AAATGCGTTGTACACCAGTGCCACCTCGGCGGCGGTATCGGGCTGGCCGATGAATTTCGGCAACTCCTGCTCCGCCGCACCTGCAAACACTTCCCCGTGCGTATTCACCAACTCCGTTCCGTTCCAGTGCGCCAAAGCCACGTGTTCTTCCAGGCTCACCTCCAGCCGCCAGGGAAAATGGCGCCGCACGCTTACCTTGCGCACCCAGGGCAGTTTCTCAAAAGCACGCCGTGTGCTTTCCAGGTCAACGGTAAAAAAATTGCCGTGCACTTCATTGCGCACCACGGCCTCAATCTGCGCGGTATTCACCTGGTGCGGCGCGGCGCTTAACTGCACCGCACGCAAGGGAAACACCGGCAGGTGCAGCACATAGTGCAACGCGCCATACAACGCCAGCACGAGGCTGAAGCCGAACAGCGTGCCGGAAGCCATGCGCAACAGATGCGGTTTATCCCACATGGATTACTCCAAACCGTGAAAAGTGAAATGTGAAAGGTGAAACGTACCCTCCCGGCAGGGAGGGTGGCGCGCAGCGCCGGGTGGGCATCACGTTTCCCATTTCACCTTTCACGATCTTTATTTCACTTTTCACGTTTCACCTTTTACCGCTTCTCAGTTAATTCCAGTATCCGCAACACCAGTTGTTCAAAACTCATCCCGGCCTGGCGCGCCGCCATCGGCACCAGGCTGTGATCGGTCATGCCGGGCGCGGTGTTGATTTCCAGCAGATACGGCCTGCCTGATTCATCCATCAGAAGATCCACCCGCCCCCACCCGGTGCCGCCCACCAGCGCAAAGCCCTGTTGCGCCAGCCGCTGCATCTCCGCTTCCTGTGCCGGTGCAAGCCCGCAGGGGCACAGGTAGCGCGTGTCGTCGCGCAGGTATTTCGCCTCATAGTCGTAGAACTCGTTGGCCGGCTCGATCTTGATCACCGGCAACACCCGTTCGCCGAGGATGGCGACGGTGTATTCGCCGCCGCCGATGAACGCTTCCGCAATCACCAGTTTGTCATGGCGTGCCGCTTCTTCATAAGCCGCACGCAAATCGCCGGCCTGCTTCACCTTGCTGATGCCCACGCTGGAGCCTTCGTTGGCCGGCTTGACGAACAGCGGCAATCCCAAGCGTGCCGCGGCCGCACCGAAATCGCTGTCGGCAGTCAGCAACTCATATTTCGGGACCGGCAATCCCGCCGCCTGCCATACCAGCTTGCTGCGCCACTTGTCCATGGCCAGCGCGCTGGCCAGCACGCCGCTGCCGGTGTAGGGGATGCCCATCAACTCGAGCGCGCCCTGCACCGTGCCGTCCTCGCCGAAACGTCCATGCAGCGCGATGAACACGCGCTGGTAACCCTCGCCCAGCAAAGCGTGCAAATCCTGCACGGCGGGATCGAAACCGTGCGCGTCGACACCGCTCTTGCGCAAAGCGGCCAGCACCGCCGCACCGCTCTTGAGCGACACTTCGCGCTCGGCGGAGCGTCCGCCGAACAACACAGCGACCTTCCCAAAAGCGTGATGGGTGATAGGTGATGAGTGATGGGCTGAGTTCAACGTATTCATTTTGCTTCACCAATAATGCGCACTTCGGGATGCAGCTCGATCCCGGCCTGGCGCTGCACCGTAGCCCGCACTTCATTGATCAAATTTTCGATGTCCGCCGCCGTGGCATTACCCGTATTCACAATGAAGTTGGCGTGCTTCTCCGATACGCGCGCCCCACCGATCTGGCGGCCTTTCAGCCCGCACTGCTCGATCAACCGTGCCGCATATTCGCCCGGCGGATTGCGGAACACCGAACCGGCATTCGGCAAATTCAGCGGCTGGCTGGCGATGCGCTTGTCCAGCAGCGTCTTGATTTTTTCGCGTGCGATTTCGCCATCACCTGCCGCAAACTTGAGCCATGCGCCCACAAAAAACTCCTGGGGAAGGGGAAAGAGTGGAGGGGAAAGGGGAACACCAGGCCCAAGGTTCTCACCCTTCTCCCTTCTGCCTTCTACCTTTTTCTTCAACACCACATGCCGGTAGCCAATCTCGTATTCCTGTGGAGTTCGCTCCAGCAAATCCCCGCTATGTGTCATCACCTGCACCCGTGCCACCACATCCCATATTTCGCTGCCATAACAACCGGCATTCATCGCCAGCATTCCGCCCACTGTGCCGGGTATCCCGGCAAAGAATTCCGCGCTGGCCAGGTTATGCAGCGCAGCGAAGCGCGCCAGCTTTGCACCGGCCACACCCGCTTGTGCATAGAGCGTGGTTGTTGCCACTTCAGTGGCTTTACAACCACGGCCTCCCTCTTGCGGGGAGACCAACCCGTCCGGTTCCTTGCGCAACTCATTCAGTGCGCCATGCAACAGCAGCACCGTGCCGCGCAGGCCGCCGTCGCGCACCAGCAGGTTGCTGCCCAGGCCGATTGCAATCAGCGGCTCCCCAGCTGGCAGGGTGCGCAGAAATGTTGCGAGATCGGCCAGATCGGCCGGTTGATAAACACGTTCGGCATGGCCGCCCGCGCGCCAGCTGGTGTGGCGGCGCATATCCACATCGCGGTGCAGCGTCCCACGCAGTCCCTCAGCAATGAATTGTGCCGGCTCTGTCATGTTCATGCGCCCTCCGCCAATTGACGTACTTGTGCCGGCACACTGCCGATGGAACCCGCGCCCATGGTCACCACCACATCGCCCGGTCTGGCCATTTTCAAAATCGCCTGCGGCATATCCTGTATCTGTTCGACGAACACCGCCTCGCCCTGCCCGGCCACACGCACCGCATGCATCAATGTGCGCCCGTCTGCCGCCGCAATGGACGCTTCGCCCGCGGCATACACTTCCGCCAGCAGCAGCGCGTCTACGGTGCACAGCACCTTGACGAAGTCCTCGAACAGGTCGCGCGTGCGCGTGTGGCGATGCGGCTGAAATGCCAGCACCAGACGCCGCCCCGGGAAGGCGCCGCGCACCGCGGCTATGGTGGCGGCCATCTCGGCGGGGTGGTGGCCGTAGTCGTCGATTAAAGTAAAACTTCCTCTCCCGCTTGCGGGAGAGGAAACGTTTGCTCCCTCGCCCTGCAAGGGAGAGGGT
Organism: Betaproteobacteria bacterium; assembly: GCA_028871775.1. Classification (GTDB taxonomy): domain Bacteria; phylum Pseudomonadota; class Gammaproteobacteria; order Burkholderiales; family Gallionellaceae; genus CAITJF01. The sequence goes on along the minus strand of JAGWMH010000113.1, from coordinate 3,019 downwards.
TGGGGAGAGGGTGAACTCCCCGCACTCCCCGTCAACGGGATATCCCCATAGCGCTGGAAGCGCCGCCCCACTCCTTCGAATTCAGCCAGCGCGCTGACGATGGCCGCATCGGTGATGCCGACTTCCATGCCCACGGCCATTGCGGCCAGCGCGTTCTGCACGTTATGCAAACCGGCCAGATTGAGCGTGACATCCAGATCGCGCGGATGGCCGTTCTGACGGCACAGCGCGGTGAAGCGCATCCTGCCGCCTTCGTGGCGCACGTCGACCGCGCGGATTTGCGCGCCCTCGGCAAAACCGTAACTGGTGACCGGCTTGGTGATGCGGGGCAGAATGTCGCGCACGTTGGCGTCATCCACACACACGATGGCCATGCCGTAGAACGGCAGGTGCTCGACGAAATCCACGAACGCCTGCTTGAGCCTTGCAAAATCGTGGCCGTAGGTTTCCATATGGTCGGCATCGATGTTGGTAATCACCGCCAGTATCGGTTGCAGGTACAGGAACGAAGCGTCCGATTCGTCGGCTTCCACCACGATGAATTCACCCGTGCCCAGCCTGGCATGGGTGCCGCTGCTGTTAAGCCTGCCGCCGATCACAAAGGTCGGGTCGAAACCGCCCTTGGCCAGCACGCTGGCGGTCAGGCTGGTAGTCGTGGTCTTGCCGTGCGTCCCGGCCACCGCGATACCCTGGCGCAGGCGCATCAACTCGGCCAGCATCATGGCGCGCGGCACCACCGGGATGTTGAGCGCACGCGCCGCCAGCACTTCCGGGTTGTCCTTGCCCACTGCGGTGGACACCACTACCGCATTCGCATTGGCGAGATGGCTCGCGGCATGCCCCACATATACTGTCGCACCGAGCTGCCGCAGGCGCTGGGTGGCGGCGCTGTCGGCCAGATCGGAGCCGCTCACCTGAAAACCGAGGTTGAGCAGTACCTCCGCGATGCCGTTCATGCCGGAACCGCCGATGCCCACGAAGTGGATATTTTTGACTTTGTGCTTCATGCCGCCGCCAATTCTGCGCACACCCGTGCCACATGTGATGCCGCTGCCGGTTGCGCCGCCGCGCGCGCCGCCTGTGCCATGGTCAGGGCGTGCGCCCGGGTCATGTCTTGCAACAGATCCGCCAGGCGCCGCGGAGTCAGTTCGCCCTGCGGCAACAAGATTGCTGCGCCGCGCTCGCTGAGAAAACGCGCATTGCCGGTCTGGTGGTCGTCCACTGCGAACGGGAAGGGCACCAGGATGCTCGCCACACCTGCCGCTGCCAGTTCCGCGATGGTCAGCGCCCCGGCGCGGCAGATCACTACATCTGCCCATGCATAGTAGTGCGCCATATCCTCCAGAAAGGGCCTGATCTCGGCGGTCACCCCCGCTCGTTGATAGGCTGTTTGCACCGCCTCCAAATGCTGCCTGCCGGTCTGGTGTATCACGTTGAAGAGGCCCTCGCGCAGCAAACCCTTATTCCCCTCTCCCTCCCGCAGTAAAGCCAGCGCCTGCGGCACACATTCGTTGATCGCCCTTGCTCCCAGGCTCCCGCCGACCACCAGCACATTGAGTGCGCTGTTGCGCGCGGCATAGCGCTGCTGCGGTTCAGGCAATGCGGCAATGCTGTCGCGCACCGGATTACCGCACCACTCGGCGCCGGGCAGCACTTTCGGGAAACCGCTCAGCACGCGTTTGGCAAAATGCGCCAGGGTCTTGTTGCTCAACCCGGCAACCGAATTCTGCTCATGAATGACCAGCGGGCGGCGCAACAATGCGGCCATGATGCCGCCGGGAAAAGTGATGTAACCGCCCATGCCCAGCACGACGTCGGGGCGATGGCGCAACAACGCAACCGCGCTCTGACACAGCGCCAGCAGCAGGTTGAAAGGCAGCAGCAGCTTGCGCAACAGCCCCTTACCGCGCAGGCCGGAGAAGCGTACCCACGCCATTTCATAGCCATGCCTCGGCACCAGCTCGGCTTCCATGCTGTCGGGCGCGCCCAGCCAGGTGACATGCCAACCCTGTGCGCGCAGGCAATCCGCAACGGCCAGCCCGGGCATGATATGGCCGCCGGTTCCGCCTGCCATGATCAGGATGTTGCGCGTCATACCGGCAACCCCCGCATCATGCGCCGACTCTCCCAATCTATTCTTAGCAATATCGCCGCCGCGATGCAGTTCACCACCACGCCGCTGCCGCCGAAGCTGAGGAAGGGCAGGGTCAGGCCCTTGGTGGGCAGCACGCCCATGTTCACGCCGATGTTGATCATCGCCTGCACCCCCAGCCAGATGGCAATGCCCTGCGCCAGCAACGCGGCGAACTGGCGGTCGAGAAAAGCGGCCTGGCGGCCAATGGCGAAGGCGCGGATGAGCAGCCCGGCAAACAGCAGGATGACCGCACACACGCCGGAGAAGCCGAGTTCCTCGGCGATGACCGCGAGCAGAAAATCCGTGTGCGCTTCCGGCAGGTAAAACAATTTTTCCACACTGGCCCCCAGCCCCACGCCGAGCCACTCGCCGCGCCCGAAGGCGATCAGCGCATGGCTCAACTGGTAACCCTTGCCGAAAGGATCGGACCACGGGTCCATGAAACCGATGACGCGCTGCAGGCGATAGGGCGAGGAAATAATCAGCGCCGCAAACGCGAGCGGCAAGGCAAATACCAGCCCGCCGAACACCTTGAGGTTAAAGCCGCCCAGCCACAGGGTGCTCAACGCAATCGAGCAGATCACCACGAATGCGCCCATGTCCGGCTCCAGCAGCAGCAGCCAGCCCACCAGCGTCATCACCGCGAACATCGGCAGGAATGCCTTGCGGAAGGTATGTTTGACGCTGCCCTTGCGCATCGTGTAATCGGCGGCATACAGCACGGCGAACAACTTCATCAGCTCGGACGGTTGCAGGTTGATGACGAACAGCGACAACCAGCGGCGGCTGCCATTCACCGCGCGGCCTATGCCGGGAATCAGCACCAGGATCAGCAGCATCACGCCCAGCATGAACAGGTAAGGCGCCAGTTTTTGCCAGGTTTGC
>JAGWMH010000112.1 GCA_028871775.1 Betaproteobacteria bacterium | reverse complement strand
AGCATGCCGCGCAGGGCCCGGTGGCGTTGCTGTTCGGCACCGAGATGTCCGGCCTGAGCAACGAGGAGATCGGGCATGCGCAGGTGCTGGTGAACATTCCCGCCAGTCCGGATTTTTCCTCGCTCAACCTGGCCGCAGCCGTGCAGGTGATGGCCTATGAACTGAGCGTGGCGCTGCATAACCCTGTTTCCAAAGCGCCGGAGATACAGCCCGCTGCGCATGAGCAACTGGAAGGGCTGTACGCGCACCTGGAACAGACGCTGGCCGAGATCGGCTTCTTCAATTCGCAGAACCCGGAGCGCCTGATGCTGCGCTTGCGCCGCCTGTACTCGCGGGCGCGGCTGGAGCAGGAAGAGGTCAACATCCTGCGCGGCATCCTGAGCGTCACAACGGGGTACAATGCGCGACTGAGGAAACGTTACCAGGAAGAACATCCCGATGTTTAGCAACATCCGAGAGGACATTGCCAGCGTATTTGCCCGCGACCCGGCGGCACGCACCACCTTCGAGGTGCTGACCTGCTACCCCGGCTTGCACGCGCGCATTTTTCATCGCATGGCGTATCGTTTGTGGCGCGCCAACTTCAAATGGCTGGCGCGCTTCCTGTCGCATATCGGCCGCGCGCTGACCGGCATCGAGATCCATCCGGGGGCGACCATCGGGCGGCGCTTTTTCATCGACCACGGCATGGGCGTGGTGATCGGCGAGACCGCCGAGATCGGCGACGACGTGACGCTGTATCACGGCGTGACCCTGGGCGGCACCTCGTGGAAGGAAGGCAAGCGCCATCCCACGCTGGGCAACGGCGTGGTGGTGGGGGCGGGGGCGAAAATCCTCGGGCCGATCCACATCGGCGACAATGCCAAGATTGGCTCCAACGCCGTGGTGGTGAAGGATGTCCCGGCGGGGGCGACGGCGGCGGGCATCCCGGCGCGCATCCTCGACGAGGCGAAGAAGACGCAGGGCTTCAACGCCTACGGCATCGGCAATGACCAGAACGATCCATTGTCCAAAGCCATCCACGGCCTGCTCGGCCACAGCATGGTGGTGGATCAGCGCATCAACCTCATCCTCGAACAGCTGGAAAGGATGGGCGTGAACATCGAAGAGGAGCGCGCCACCGCCGACAAATTCGACCCCAATTACCTGAACAAAATAGTTGACTAAAATGTTCGGGTATTGTATTGTTTTCCACAAATTTACTGGCTGGTTTCACGGTTTGAATTTTGAGGAGGCAATCATGCGACTCACTACAAAAGGGCGTTTCGCCGTCACCGCGATGGTCGATCTGGCGATTCGCGGCGGGCATGACCCGGTTACGCTGGCGAGCATCAGCGGGCGGCAGAAGATTTCGCTGTCTTATCTTGAGCAGTTGTTCGGCAAGCTGCGCAGGCACAACATCGTGGAGAGCGTGCGCGGACCCGGCGGCGGATATTGCCTGGCGCGCCCCAGCGCAAAAATTTCAATCGCCGACATCATCACGGCGGTGGACGAGCCGGTGGATACGACAAAATGCGGCGGCAAGGGCGATTGCCATGACCAGCAGCAGTGCATCACCCATGATTTATGGATGGGGCTGAATGACGCCTTGTACCGCTATCTGGCGGGGGTGAATTTGCAGCAGCTGGTGAATGATCATGGCAAGACCAATGCGGAAGCGGTGCCGGTGACCCTCAGCAAGCGCCCAGCCAAGACCGAACCGGTTCCGGTTTGATCGAGCGCATATAATTACAGGCGATTAAAATGAGTTTGCATCTCCCCATTTATCTGGACTATTCGGCCACCACACCGGTTGATCCACGCGTGGCCGAAGCGATGATTCCCTACCTGACCGAGAAGTTCGGCAACCCGGCCAGCCGTTCCCATTCTTACGGGTGGGTGGCGGATGAGGCGGTGGAGCGCGCGCGGGCACAGGTGGCGGCGCTGGTGAACGCGGACCCCAAGGAGATCGTCTGGACTTCCGGCGCTACCGAGTCAAATAATCTGGCGCTGAAAGGCGCGGCGCATTTTTATTCGGGCAAGGGCAAGCACATCATCACCATGATGACCGAGCACAAGGCCGTGCTCGACACCGTGCGCGAACTGGAGCGGCAGGGATTTTCTGCCACGTATCTGGCTCCCGAGGCAAATGGCTTGCTCGACCTGGAAAAACTCAGGGCGGCATTGCGCCCCGACACCATCATCGTTTCGGTGATGCTGGTGAACAACGAAATCGGCGTGATCCAGGACATCGCCGCCATCGGTGAAATCTGCCGCGAGCGCGGCATCCTGTTCCACGTTGACGCGGCGCAAGCCACCGGCAAGGTGGCGATAGACCTGCAGCAATTGAAAGTGGATATGATGTCGTTTTCCGCGCACAAGACCTACGGCCCCAAAGGCATAGGCGCGCTGTATGTGCGGCGCAAACCGCGCGTGCGGATCGAGGCGCAGATGCACGGCGGCGGGCACGAGCGCGGTATGCGCTCCGGCACCTTGCCGACGCACCAGATCGTCGGCATGGGTGAGGCGTTCCGCATTGCGCAGCAGGAAATGGCGGCGGAGAACGAGCGCATCCGCATGCTGCGCGATCGCCTGTGGCGCGGCCTGTCCAGCATGGAAGAGGTGCACCTCAACGGCGATATGGAGCAGCGCGTGCCGCACAACCTGAATGTCAGTTTCAGTTTTGTGGAAGGCGAATCGCTGATCATGGCGGTCAAGGATATCGCGGTTTCCAGCGGCTCCGCCTGCACCTCGGCCAGCCTGGAGCCGTCCTATGTGCTGCGCGCCCTGGGGCGCAGCGACGAACTGGCGCACAGTTCCATCCGTTTTTCCGTGGGGCGGTTCACCACAATGGAAGAGGTGGACTACGCGGTGGAATTGTTGCAGGGCAAGATCGGCAAACTGCGCGAGCTCTCCCCGCTGTGGGAGATGTACAAGGATGGGGTTGATCTGAATAACGTGCAGTGGGCGGCGCATTGAATAAAGGCAGTCGTTAGACGTTGGTCGTTAGCCGTTAGTTAAACCTGTTTTGAACTAGCGACCAGCGACTAGCGTCTAGCGACTGCTCCTGAAAGGAGCAAAATGTCTTACAGTGAAAAGGTTCTGGACCACTACGAACATCCGCGCAACGTCGGCTCGCTGGACAAGGGCGACGCGCAGGTGGGCACCGGCATGGTGGGCGCACCGGCCTGCGGCGACGTGATGAAGCTGCAAATCAAGGTGGGCAAGGATGGCGTCATCGAGGATGCCAAGTTCAAGACCTACGGCTGCGGTTCGGCAATTGCATCGAGCTCGCTGGTGACCGAGTGGGTCAAGGGCAAGACGGTGGACGAGGCTTTGCAGATCAGGAACAGCCAGATTGCAGAGGAACTGGCGCTGCCGCCGGTCAAGATTCACTGTTCGATTCTGGCGGAGGACGCCATCAAGGCGGCAGTACGAGACTACAAGAGCAAGCATGGCGCAATGCTGGAGGCGCCTGCCTGCAAGGAAAATTGCAAAGGATAAAAAATGGCTATTACATTGACTGAAAATGCGGTACAACATGTGCGGAATTTCCTGGCCAAACGCGGCAAGGGCGTTGGCCTGCGCGTCGGCGTGCGCACCAGCGGTTGCTCGGGCATGTCCTACAAGCTGGAATTCGCCGATGAAGTGGGCAACGATGATATACAGTTTGTCAGCGGCGGTGTGACGGTTCTGGTCGACCCGAAGAGCCTGGCCTACGTTGACGGCATGGAACTGGACTACACGCGCGAGGGCTTGAACGAGGGCTTCAAGTTCAAGAATCCTAATGTGAAGAGCGAGTGCGGCTGCGGCGAAAGCTTCGGCGTATGAAAACTACTGCGCTTGGCATAACTGCGTTGCTTGAGGGCTCGGAATGCTCATTTACTCATTTGTAAATTCCGCATTCTCGCCCTCGCACGCCTTGTTCTGCCTTCGCTCGTAACGTTTTCAAGAACCATTCAATGTCGGCTCCCGGTTTCCAGCAGGACTTCTTCCAGTTATTCGGCCTGCCGGCAAGCTACCGGCTCGATGGCGCGCTGCTTGACCAGAGTTACCATGCGCTGCAGGAACAGGTTCATCCGGACAAGTTTTCCCATCTTTCCGAGGCCGAGCGCCGTATCTCCATGCAATGGGCGACGCGGGTGAATGAGGCCTACCAGACCTTGAGCAATCCCGCCAGACGCGCGCGCTATCTGCTTTCCCTGCATGGCGTGGATATCCAGGAAGAAACCAACACCGCGATGCCGGCGGATTTTCTGATGGAGCAGATGGAATGGCGCGAAGCCATTGGGGAAGCTCGGCAGGCGCGCGATGCAGTGGAACTGGACAAGCTGGAATCGCGCCTGCAGCGTGAAATGCGCGGCCTTGAGGCGCAGCTTGCCGACAAGATCGATATCGAGTGCGACTATGCGGTGGCAGCCGAAAGCGTGCGCAAACTCAAATTCCAGGAAAGGCTTGCGGAGGAAATCGCTTCCGCGTTCGATGCGATAGATACTTAAAAGCAGTCGTAAGTTATTGGACGCAAGTTGCTAGTTAAACCACCAGCAACTAACGACTAACGGCTAACGACTAACGACTAAATGGCTTTACTGCAAATTTCCGAACCCGGCCTCAGCGCCGCTCCGCACCAGCACCGCCTGGCGGTGGGCATAGACCTTGGCACCACCAATTCCCTGGTGGCCACGGTGCGCAACGGCATCAGCGTGGTGCTGAACGACGCCGAGGGGCGCGCGCTGCTGCCCTCGGTGGTGCGTTATCTTGCCGATGGCAGCACACGGGTGGGTGAAGCCGCGCAGGCGGTGCAGAGCGAGGATCCCGCCAATACCATCGTCTCGGTCAAGCGCTTCATGGGGCGCGGCCTGTCCGATATCGGCGGCGGCAGCGGGCTGCCCTACCGTTTTGTGGACGCGCCCGGCATGGTGCAGCTGCGCACCGTGGCCGGAGTGAAAAGCCCGGTCGAGGTGTCGGCGGAAATTCTCAAGGTGCTGCGCGTCCGCGCCGAAGATGCGCTGGGTGGCGGCCTGGTCGGCGCGGTTATCACCGTGCCGGCCTATTTCGACGACGCACAGCGCCAGGCCACCAAGGATGCGGCGAAGCTGGCCGGGCTCAATGTGTTGCGGCTGCTCAACGAACCCACCGCCGCCGCCATCGCTTACGGGCTGGATAATGCCGCCGAGGGGGTGTACGCGGTGTATGACCTGGGTGGCGGCACGTTCGATATTTCCATACTCAAATTGTCCAGGGGCGTGTTTGAAGTGCTTGCCACCAACGGCAATTCGGCGCTGGGCGGCGACGACTTCGACCATCGCATCTACTGCTGGCTGCTGGAAAAAAACAACCTCTCGGCATTGGACCCATCGGACACACGGTTGCTGCTGACGCGCTCGCGCGCCGCCAAGGAAGAGCTCACCGATCATGCCGAGACGCGTGTGACCGCCATCCTGCGCAGCGGCGAGGCGATAGACACCGTGCTGACCCGGCAGGATTTTCACGACATGAGCCAGAATCTGGTGGCGCATACCATGCAGCCGGTGCGCCGCGCCCTGCGCGATGCCGGCTTGAAGGTGCAGGATATCAAGGGGGTGGTGATGGTGGGCGGCGCGACGCGCATGCCGCAGGTGCAGCGCGCCGTGGCGGAATTTTTCGGCCAGGCTCCGCTGACCAATCTCGACCCTGACAAAGTGGTGGCATTGGGCGCGGCGATACAGGCCAATGTGCTGGCGGGCAACCGTGGCGGCGATGACTGGCTGCTGCTGGACGTGATCCCGCTCAGCCTGGGCATCGAAACCATGGGCGGCCTGACCGAAAAAATCATTCCGCGCAACAGCACCATTCCCACCGCGCGCGCGCAGGAATTCACCACCTTCAAGGACGGGCAGACTGCGATGAGCATCCACGTGGTGCAGGGCGAGCGCGAACTGGTGGGCGACTGCCGCTCGCTGGCCAAGTTCGAGCTGCGCGGCATTCCGCCCATGGTGGCCGGCGCGGCGCGCATCCGCATCACCTTCCAGGTGGACGCGGACGGGCTGCTGAATGTGTCGGCGCGCGAGGCGGGCAGCGGAGTGGAAGCGGCGATTACCGTGAAGCCTTCATATGGCCTGTCCGACGCCGAAATCACGCGCATGCTGCAGGATTCCAGCCA
>JAGWMH010000111.1 GCA_028871775.1 Betaproteobacteria bacterium | reverse complement strand
TTACCGGCGCGCATTACGGGCTGCGAGATTGGCTGATGCAGCGCATCACAGCCGTGGTGATGGCGCTCTATGCGCTGGCTATGGCGGGCTGGTTGCTGCTGCATCCCGGCTTCAATTACGATGCATGGATCGCATTGTTTTCCAGCAGCGTGGTGCGCACGGTCTCGCTGCTGTTCCTGCTCGCCGTGTATTGCCATGCGTGGGTCGGTGTGCGCAACATCGTGATGGACTATGTCAAGCCGGCGGGTCGACGCCTGATTATTTACGTGGCGGTGATATTGGCGCTGTTGCTGTGCGTGATCTGGTCGGTGCAGATTTTGTGGGGCTTCTGAGCTAATAAACGCACTGGCGGCGAAAGAAAATGTGATGACAGTAGTTAAACGAACATTTGACGTGGTGGTGGTGGGCGCGGGCGGCGCGGGGATGCGCGCGGCTTTGGCGCTGTCGGAGGCGGGGCTGAAGGTGGCGGTGCTGTCCAAGGTGTTTCCCACGCGCTCGCACACCGTGGCGGCGCAGGGCGGCATTGCAGCGTCATTGGGCAATGTCGCCGAGGACAGCTGGCACTGGCACATGTACGACACGGTGAAAGGCTCCGACTACCTCGGCGACCAGGACGCCATCGAGTTCATGTGCCGCGCCGCGCCCGAGGTGGTGTACGAGCTGGAGCATTTCGGCATGCCGTTCGACCGTCTCGACAACGGCAAGATCTACCAGCGCCCGTTCGGCGGGCACATGCAGGAATACGGCAAGAATCCGGTGCAACGTGCCTGCGCCGCCGCCGACCGCACCGGCCATGCCATGCTGCACACGCTGTACCAGCGCAACGTGCGGGCCAACACCAACTTTTTCGTGGAATGGATGGCTCTGGATCTGATCCGCGACCAGGACGGCGATGTGCTCGGCGTGGTGGCGATGGAAATCGAGACCAGCGAGGTGATGATCCTGCAGGCGCGCGCCACGCTGTTTGCCACCGGCGGGGCAGGGCGCATCTTCCAGGCCAGCACCAACGCCTATATCAACACCGGCGACGGACTCGGCATGGCGGCGCGCGCGGGCATCCCGCTGCAGGACATGGAATTCTTCCAGTTCCATCCCACCGGCGTGTACGGCGCGGGCGTGCTGATTTCCGAAGGGGTGCGCGGCGAGGGCGGCTACCTCATCAACAAGGACGGCGAACGCTTCATGCCGCGTTACGCGCCGACCGCGAAAGACCTCGCCAGCCGCGATGTGGTGTCGCGCGCCATTGCCACCGAGATCAAGGAAGGGCGCGGCTGCGGGCCGCATGGCGACCACATCCTGCTCAAGGTGGACCATATCGGCGAAGACGTGATCCGCCAGCGCCTGCCCGGCATTCGCGACATCGCGCTCAAGTTCGCCCATGTGGATCCGGCCAGGGAACCGATTCCAGTGGTGCCTACCGCGCATTACATGATGGGCGGCATCCCCACCAATTACCACGGCCAAGTGGTCGCGCCGTATCACGGCGGGCCGGAAGAAGTGGTGCAGGGTTTTTATGCGGTGGGCGAATGCGCCTGTGTATCGGTGCATGGCGCGAACCGGCTGGGCTGCAATTCGCTGCTCGACCTGCTGGTGTTCGGGCGCGAGGCGGCACGGCAGATCATCGAAGACCTGGAGCACAATCCGCATCCCAAGCTCTTCCCGCGCGGTGCGGCAGACCGTTCGCTGGCGCGGTTGGCGCGGCTGGAAACGCGGAAGAGTGGCGAAAGCGTGGCCGAGGCTGGCGCCGAGATGCGCCGCGTGATGCAGACGCATTGCGGCGTGTTCCGCTTTCCCGACCTGCTCGCCGAAGGCGTGGCGAAAATCCGCGAAGTGGTGGAGCGTGTTCAGAACATTGCAATCAGCGATCAGAGCAAGGTATTCAACACGGCGCGTGTGGAAGCGCTGGAACTCGATAATCTCATCGAAGTCGCGCAGGCCACCATGATTTCCGCCGCAGCGCGCCAGGAAAGCCGCGGCGCCCATGCGCGCGACGACTTTCCGCAACGCGATGATGACAACTGGCTGAAACACTCGCTGTATTTCAGCGAAGGGCAGCATCTGGATTACAAGCCGGTGCGGCTGAAGCCGCTCACGGTTGAATCGTTCCCGCTCAAGGCGCGGGTATATTAGGGAAGGATGGCGTGGTTTTAAGGTAGAATGCCGCGCGTTCTGAAGATGGCCCGCCTGCGCGAACCGTTTTGTTTAACCTTGGTGCCCAGAAGAGGACTCGAACCTCCACAGTGTTGCCACCGCCAGGACCTGAACCTGGTGCGTCTACCAATTCCGCCATCTGGGCATTGCTTGAGGGCGCGTAATTTAATCGTTAAGGGATTTTGTGTCAATGAAAAACAAGAAAAAAAACATCCGTGAACTCGACCCGTTTCTGGAGCGTGAGCGCGCGCAGTACGAACACCCCTTGCCCAGCCGTGAATACATTTTGCAATTGCTGGCCGAGCAAGGCGTGCCGGTGGCCGAAGAGGAGCTGTGCGGCCAGTTGCATATCAAGCCGCATGAGGCCGAGTTGTTCATGCGCCGCCTGCGCGCCATGGAGCGCGACGGCCAGATCATGCGCAACCGCAAGGGCGCCATCTGTGTGGTGGATAAGCTCGACCTGGTCAAGGGCAAGGTGCAGGGCCATCCCGACGGTTTCGGCTTTTTGATCCCTGAAGACGGCAGCGCCGACCTGGTGCTGAGCGCCAAGGAAATGCACAAGGTGCTGCACGGCGATACCGTGATGGCGCGCGTGGGAGGAATAGACCGGCGCGGACGGCGCGAAGCCAGCATCGTCGAGGTGCTGGAGCATGGCACGACGCGCCTGGTCGGGCGCCTGTACGAGGAGCATGGCATCCAGTTCGTGGTGGCGGAGAACCGCCGCATCAGCCAGGACATTCTGGTTGCACCGGGCGAACGCAGTACGGCAAAGGCAGGGCAGGTGGTGATGCTGGAGATCATGCAGCAGCCCAGCAAACACGCCCAGCCCATAGGCCGTGTCGTCGAGGTGCTGGGCAACTACGCCGATCCCGGCATGGAAATCGAGATTGCGCTGCGCAAACATGACCTGCCTTATGAGTTTCCCAAGGATGCCGAGCGCCAGGCGAAGAAATTCGCGCCTGTCGTGCCGCCCGGCGATTACGCCGGACGCGAGAGTGTCGCCAGGCTGCCGCTGGTCACCATAGATGGCGAAACCGCGCGCGATTTCGACGATGCGGTGTATTGCGAGCCGGCTGGCAAAGGCTTCCGCCTGGTAGTGGCGATTGCCGACGTGAGTTCTTATGTGAAGCCCGGCGATGCGCTGGACAAGGAAGCGCTGAACCGCGGCAACTCGGTATATTTCCCGCGCCGCGTGATTCCCATGCTGCCGGAAGAACTGTCCAACGGCCTGTGCTCGCTCAACCCGGATGTCGAGCGCCTGTGCATGGTGTGCGACATGCAGATCAGCAACAAGGGCGACATCGAAAAATACCGCTTCTATCCCTCGGTGATGTTCTCTCATGCGCGCCTCACCTATACCCAGGTGGCGGCGATGCTGGCCGATCCGAAAGGCAAGGAAGCGCAGCAATATGCCGCCGTGCTGCCGCACATCAACCACCTGCACATCCTGTTCAAGACGCTGCTGCAAGCGCGCGAAAAGCGCGGCGCGATTGATTTCGAGACCATCGAGACGCAGATGATGTTCAACGAGGATGGCAAGATCGAACGCATCGTGCCGGTGGTGCGCAACGACGCGCATCGCCTGATCGAGGAATGCATGCTGGCCGCCAACGTGTGCGCCGCCGATTTTCTGCATGAGCACAAGCATCCGGTGTTGTATCGTGTGCACGAAGGCCCCACCCCGGAAAAGCTCGAGGCGGTGCGTGAGTTCCTCAAGGAGTTCGGCCTGCAACTGGGCGGTGGCGAGGTGCCGGAGGCGGGCGATTACGCCAGGCTGCTGAAGCAGATCAAGGGCCGCCCCGATGCCGCGCTGCTGCAAACCGTGATGCTGCGCTCCCTGCGCCAGGCGCGTTATTGCCCGGACAACGTTGGACACTTCGGGTTGGGTTATGAAGCCTACACGCACTTCACCTCGCCCATCCGCCGCTATCCCGATCTGCTGGTGCATCGCGCCATCAAGGCAGCGCTGGATGGCAAGCAATACAAGCCGCATGAAAAATGGGATGCGCTGGGCGAGCATTGTTCGCAGACCGAGCGCCGCGCCGATGATGCCACGCGCGATGTGGAAGCGTGGCTCAAGTGCTTCTACATCCGTGACCACCTCGGCAGCGTGTTCAATGGCACCGTGTCTTCGGTAACCGGTTTCGGTCTGTTCGTCGCGCTGGACGACCTGTATATCGAAGGACTGATACACGTGTCCGAGCTCGGCACGGATTATTTTCACTTTGATCCCGCCAAGCACCAGATGCTCGGCGAGCGCACCGGCAAGCGCTACCGCCTGGGTGACCGCGTGCGCGTGAAAGTCGTGCGCGTGGACATGGAAAGCACCAAGATCGATTTCGTGCTGGTGGAAGATACCGGGCCGCTGACCACGAAGAAAAAGGAACTCGGGGCTGGCGTGTGGGGCGGCACGGCGCCGAAGAAAACCAGGAAAACAGGCAGGCATCATGGCTGAAACCCGCATCATTCATGGCTTCCACGCCGTCACTGCGCGCATCCGCCAGCATCCCGACAGCGTGCTGGAATTGTACGTGGACACCCAACGCCGCGACCCGCGCGCGCGCGACCTGCTCAAGCTGGCGGAAAACCAGGGCGTGCGCATCATCCAGGCAGATGGCAAACGCCTCGACGGCATGGCCGGAAATGCCAGCCACCAGGGCGTCGTCGCGCGGGTGGATGCATCGCGCCGGGTGGTGCATCTGGACGACGTGCTGGACACGCTCAATGAACCGCCGCTGCTGCTGGTGCTGGATGGAGTGCAGGATCCGCACAACCTCGGCGCCTGCCTGCGCAGCGCCGACGCTTTCGGCGCCCACGCCGTCATCGCACCCAAGGACCGCGCCGTCGGCTTGAATGCCACGGTGGAAAAGGTTGCCTGCGGTGCGGCGGAAACCGTCCCCTACATCACCGTCACCAACCTCGCGCGCACCCTGCGCGAACTGAAGGAGCGCGACATCTGGGTGGTGGGCGCGGACAGCGAGGCCGAAAACTCATTGCACAATTTCTACCATGACGATGCGCTGGCCGTGGTGATTGGAGCGGAAGGCGAAGGGCTGCGCCGCTTAACCCGTGAAACCTGCGACCAGCTGGTGGCCATTCCCATGCGGGGCAGCGTGGCAAGCCTGAATGTGTCGGTCAGCGCGGGCATTCTTCTGTACGAAGCGAGAAGCCAGCGGGTGGAAGTGCCGGTATATGGTGCACACGGCCTGGGAGACTGATCCGCGCGAGCGTGTTCGGCACGAGGCGGCCTGTTTCGTTCACGGCTGCCCCGGGGGAATGATTCCCCCGGCACAGCGCAGCCCGCTCATCACCGCCCCCTCCAGCGTCGCCGGATAGTCCCCCACCGTGTAGTCGCCCGCCAGCAGCACGTTGGCAAGCGGCGTGATGTGGGCGGGGCGGTGGAGATCGGGCTCACAGGAAAAAGTGGCGCGCTTCTCGGCGATGACTTTGTGCCACAGCGGCGCTCGCGTTATGCCGAGTTGCTCACGCAGTTCCTGCGCCACTTTCTGCGCGAGCTGTTCGTGTTCCAGTTCCTGATGCAGGCCTTCCGCACTGATGACGGCGGCGATGAGGCCGCGCTGCCCTGCGATCTGCCCCTTGTCGAACAGCCATTGCGCAAAGCAGCGGTCGAAACCCAGCATCGCATGGGGCAAGCGTATCGTTGCGGCGTATTGCAGATACACGGTGTAGATGGGCTGGAAGCACAATGCCTCAATCTGTGTGGCGATGGGTGCGAGCTGCGGCACGGTGCGGAACAGGCGCGCAGACACTGCGGGGGAGGCGGCGCAGATGACGTGGCTGAAGCGTTGCGCGCCGCCCGCGGTGAGCAGTTCGATTTCCTTATCGTGCTGAACAATGGCTTCCACGCCGCAGGAGGTGAGCACTGTGCCGCCGCGTTGCTGCACATATTCAGCCGCACGCTCCGGGAACAGCGCGGAGAAGTTCAGGCGCGGCAGCAGCATGTCGCTATCGCTGCGCGAGCCGTTCAGGCTATCG
>JAGWMH010000110.1 GCA_028871775.1 Betaproteobacteria bacterium | reverse complement strand
GGGATTGGGGATGTTGAGCGGCAGTTAGCAGCAGAGCAGCTGAAATCTACCCTCCCGCTTTTGCAGGCATCCGCAATGCCTAGAACGAGTAGATTGCAAGAGATCTTCTGATAAAGATGAATGAAGCGGCTGCCAAGGGAACATATATCCAGCCTAATGCCGCCGCCATAAGAAGCGCCCAGCCCAGTTGCCTCAGCGCTCCTTCCTTGCAGGTTTTCCCGTTTACCCGCACGCCGTATATGTGGGCGCTGCAAATGAGCAGCTCCATTTCCTTTCCTGTCTCCATGCAGTCCAGCAGGCATTTGGCCGCGCGCACGCCTTGAATGCTTTGCCCGCCAATTTCAATGACCGATGCCTTGAAAGTATCGCCCGACCAAACCCCGTCGCCGATCCTGGTTAGCACGCCCTTCACGATCGCCTGACTCCAGATCATCTTGCTTCAACTCCAGGCAGGTTTCAGATATACCCCTGGACACACACCTGCGGATAACGGTTAATGCATTTTAAGTTCAATTTCATCAAATCGCTTCCATTTGTAAATCACGACCGATACGATCCAGGTAAGCACGAACAGCCCGACGAAGAGGTAGCCCAGGATGCCCAGATTATCTTTCAAGGTGCCGACACCGCTCCAGAAGGCTCCCTTCATCTGCAGTTTGTCAGCGAACAGCCCAAGCGCCTCAATTCCGCCAACAATGAACGCAATAATCACGGATATGAAAGTAATAGTCATGTTGTAGTAGATCTTCCGGATTGGTTTGATAAATGCCCACCCAGAAGCGCGCAACCTGAGAACGCTGTCTGTCGTGTCGATGAGCGTCATTCCCGCCGTGAAGAGAACAGGAAAAATGAGGAGCAGCCAGACGGACAGCCCGCGTGATGCTTCTGCTGCCGAGATACCCAGAAGACCAATTTCAGTTGCAGTGTCGAATCCCAGCCCGAACAGGAATCCAAGCGGATACATATGCCAGCTTTGCGTAATCATTCTGAATATGGGCCGGAAAATACGCGCAAGCAGCCCGCGGTTCCCGAGCAGGAGATCGAAA
Organism: Betaproteobacteria bacterium; assembly: GCA_028871775.1. Lineage (GTDB taxonomy): Bacteria > Pseudomonadota > Gammaproteobacteria > Burkholderiales > Gallionellaceae > CAITJF01. The sequence goes on along the minus strand of JAGWMH010000110.1, from coordinate 5,130 downwards.
TCTTCCTCGATATACCGCTCACCCTGTCGAATGCGCTGGAATGCACGATACACGGAGCGCAGAATGACCAGGTTCATGATTGCGATGGCGAACAAGAAAAGCGACGACGCCAGTGTGGCGATGATTCCGCCAATGTTCCTGATGCTGTCCATCTGGTGTTGTTGCAGCGACAGCACCGTTGTGGCAATTACAACAGAGGCGATAATGATGATCGTCGAATGCCCCAATGAAAACATGAGGCCGACGGAAACGGGTCTTTTGCCTTCTTGCATCAGCTTGCGGGTGACATTGTCGATTGCGGCTATATGATCGGCATCCACCGCATGGCGCAACCCGAAACTATAGGCCAGCACGGCGGTTCCCATGAGCAACGGATAATGATGCAAAGCAGTGAACGCCCATGCCCATGCGGCAAGATTAAACGAAATGAGAGCGCCGTACATGACAATCACTTTTCCCCGAATGTCAGCTGTTTTATCGTCAAACAGGAACTGGACTAGGCGTCGCATTGTTTTTTCCTTGAGACATCACTGGAACACTGGAAGCTCCAAATAGCCAGCGTGTCGGAATAAATCCTTTTCTGTCATTTATCATTCCTGTCAGCGCAGGGCAAGCACCGCGAGCATCGCCTCGACGTCGTCACTTCATCAAGATGTACCCGGCCTTATTTTGACTTCTCCAGGAAAGGAGTTACAAGATCCATCGGGAGAGGAAAGATGATGGTCGTGTTCTTGTCTGCGCCGATAACCGTTAGCGTTTCCAGATACCGCAACTGGATTGCCTGCGGCTCCTGTGCGAGTATCCTGGCTGCCTGGAATAACTTTTCCGAAGCCTGCAGTTCTCCCTCGGCGTGAATTACTTTTGCGCGCCGCTCGCGTTCCGCCTCAGCCTGCCTGGCGATTGCACGTATCATGGATTCGGTCAGGTCGACCTGCTTGATCTCGACGTTGGCGACTTTGATTCCCCATGCGTCAGTTTGCGTATCCAGAGCTTCCCGAATGTCACTATTCAGTTTCTCACGCTCGGCCAGCATATCGTCCAGCTGGTGCTTGCCCAGCACAGATCGCAACATGGTTTGCGCCAATTGACTGGTGGCATTGAGGTAGTCCTCCACCTGGATGATCGACTTTTGGGGATCTATTACGCGTAAATACACCACTGCACTGACTTTCACGGACACGTTGTCGCGCGAGATCACATCCTGGGTTGGCACCTCCAGTACCACAGTGCGCAGATCGACCCTCACCACCTGCTGAATACCGGGAATGATGACAACCAGCCCTGGCCCTTTTACCTTCCAGAATCGCCCCAGGGTAAAAACGACGCCACGCTCATACTCGCGAAAAATCCGTAAGCTGGAAAACGCCAGTACGGCGAGCAGCAACAAAAAAACACCAAAACTAAAATCCCAGGTCATGTCGTTCTCCTTACACGCTGTTGTCAACGGACAAAGCCATTTATTTATGGCCCCCTTCTTCCGGCTCCACCTCCAGGATCAGCCCGTCCATACGAACGACCCTGATCTTTTGCCCCCGGCTCATCGGCTGCTTGCTTCTGATGCGCCATGTTTCACCGTGCACTCGAGCCAAGCCATCCTTGCCATCGAAGTCTTCCAGCGCTTCGCCGATGCTTCCGATCAATTCCTCGCGGCCACTCACCACGGGGCGGTTCCGTGCCTTCAGCGCCATGCCGGCCACAAAGAATATGAACAGCGCGCTGGCGAAGGCAACCGGCACGATAACTGACCACGGAACGCTATATCCTGGAGTGTCGGTATCGATCAGCATCACGGAACCGAACACGAAAGCGACAATGCCGCCGATGCCGAGCACACCGAAGCTGGGCATGAACACTTCACCGGTCATAAAGGCAATTCCCAGAATGATGAGGCCCAGTCCGGCATAGTTGATGGGCAACACCTGAAACGCGAACAGTGCGAGAAGCAGCGAAATCGCCCCGGCCACCCCCGGCAATACGAATCCCGGGTTGGAGAACTCAAAAAACAGGCCGAAAACACCTGCGAGCATCAGAAGGTACGCGATACTCGGATCAGCAATGACGGACAGTACCCGGCTCCGCCAATCCGGCTCCAGGGCAACGATGCGTGCTCCCGCCAGGTTCAGCGTGCGCTCTACCCCCAGCACACTTACCTTGCGCCCGTCAAGTTGCCGAAGCAGGTCGGGCACGTCCTGGGCGACCACATCGATGACCTTGAGCTTCAAGGCTTCGGCTGCGGTCAGGCTCACCGCCTGGCGCACCGCCTGCTCTGCCCATTCGACATTGCGGCCGCGCATCTGCGCCAAACTGCGGATATATGCGGCGGCATCGTTGACTTGCTTGCGCTCCATCGCCGTAACAGGCGAAGCATTTCCGCCGTCTGGCGTGCTCGCTCCTCCGTTCTTTTCATGACCGCTGTCCTTCTTGTCCTTCTGCGGTTGGCCGCCCGGCTCCGGCAGGCCGCCGATACCGATCATTACGGGCGTAGCCGCTCCCAGATTGGTGGCCGGAGCCATGACGGCAATGTGGCTGGCATAGAGAATATAGGTTCCTGCACTCGCTGCCCGTGCGCCATCTGGTGCGACGAAAGCGGCAACGGGAACCGGCGAAGCAATAATCTGCTTGATGATCTGACGCATGGCCGTGTCCAGCCCGCCCGGCGTGTCCATCTTCAGCACTACCAATTGAGCCGGTTCCCCGGCGGACGATTTCAAGCCGCGTATTACATAGTCCGCCGTCCCCGGGCTGATTGCCCCGTCAACATTGAGTACGGCTACCACTGGCGCAGACGCAACTGCATGGCCCGCCCAGGCAATCAAGAACAGGCCAGGCAGTAGCGCACACATGATGGAAAAACGAGCCATAGTCACAAACGTAGCCATATCCTAGAATCAAAAGTGCCAGAGACAAATTCTTTTCCTGTCAGTGCGGGGCAAGCACTTCAAGCATCGCCTCGACGTCGGTAATCTTGTCGCGCGGCGTGCCGCGCCGTGCCCCGCGCGCCACTTCCACGTCGTCGAGCCGCTTCCAGTCGTTGAACGAGACGATTTGCACACCGCGCTGGCGCAGCAGGGAGTCGATGGCCTCGCGCTCCGGCAGCTGCCGCGCTTCGAGCCCGGCGCCGTCGGCGATCATGTGCTCGACCACGTGGGCGGACGCGCCCTTGTGTGCGCCGATGAGCCCCTGCGGCCCGGTGCGCGCCCAGCCGACGACGTATTCGTTGGCAATCACGCTGCGGCTGAGGGGGTCAACGACGCGCCCATCTTCGTTGGCGATGACGCGCGCTTTCTCGTCGTAGGGGACTCCGGCAATCGGCTTGGCGGCAAAGCCAATCGCGGTCAACACCATCCCGACTTCCAGCACTTCGGTCTCGCCGGTGCCGCGTGCGCTGACCGTGCCGTCTGGCTGAACCTCAAGGCGGTTTTTCTCGAGCACCAGGCCGGCCACTTTACCGTCCGCGCCGGTAATCACTTCGGTCGGCGAGACGAGGAAGCGGAAATGGAGTTTCTTTGTTTTTTCGCTAAACTGGGCTTTCGCACCGGGCTGCCTTGCAGCAAAGGAGTGGAGTATCTTCAGGTTCTTTTCCTGCTGTGTATTGCCCGCGGTTTCCGGAATGACGCAGCCTGCAAGTTCTTCCGGGGCGACGATCGGATCTACATCTTCCATCTCGCCGAATTCCTTAAGCTCGGGTGGCGTGAACGATGCCTGCTCCGGCCCGCGCCGCCCGAGGATAAAGACCTCGCGCACCTGACTGTGGCGCAAAGCCTCCAGCGCGTGCACGGCAACGTCGGTCTTTTCGAGTTCGGCTGGCGTGCGCAGCAGAAACCGGGCGGCGTCGATGGCGGTGTTGCCGTTGCCCACCACCGCGACGCGCGACACCGACAAGTCGATCTCTGCCTGGCGGTAGTCGGGATGGCCGTTGTACCAGCCGATAAACACCGCCACCGGCGTGCAGCGCGCTATGCCCTCCCCCGGAATGCCGAGGCGGCGGTCGGCCTCGTTGCCCACTGCGTAGACGATCTGGTGATAGTGCCGGCGCAACTCCTCCACCGTCACGTCACGCCCGAGGCATACATTGCCCAGAAACCTGAAGGTGGGCCGCGCCGCGGTCTTTTCGTAAACGCGGGTGACGGTCTTGATGCTCTGATGGTCGGGCGCGACGCCTCCGCGCACCAGTCCGTACGGGGTGGGGAGACGGTCGAACATATCGACATGGACCACCGTATCGGTGCGCCTGAGCAGCGCCTCCGCAGCGTAGAAACCGGCAGGCCCGGAACCGATGATTGCGACACGCATGCAGCACCTCCATGGGGGGGAAGGATGTGTCCTGTAATACTACACCTTTACGGATTCCTGCCAATGCCGGGGAGGCGCCGATTTAACAAACCGTTTGCCCCGAATCAGCCGCCGGGTTTGAAATATTCCATCAGGCTGGTCAGGCCAAATGCCAATACCACAACCGTCATCACGCCGGTAGCCAGCCACCCCAGCCATTTGAGGCGAACGCCAATCACGAATCGGCCCATGGTTTTATGTTGTGTCGCGATAAGCATCATTGCGATCATCAAGGGGACGGATATCACCCCGTTAATGACGGCACTCCACAACAGGGCTTTGACCGGGTCAATGGGGCTGAAATCCAGAAGCACGCCAACCAAAGTAGCCAGTGCAATAATGGTATAAAAACCTTTCGCCGCTTTAAGCTCCAGCCCAAGGCTGTTTGACCAGCGAAAGAGTTCCGCCACCGCATAGGCCGCAGACCCTGCCAGCACCGGCACGGCCAGCATCCCGGTGCCGATGATGCCCGCAGCAAATAATAAAAACGTGAATTCGCCGCCGATTGGGCGCAACGCCTCGGCGGCCTGGGCGGAAGTCTGGATGTCATGCACGCCGTGGGTATACAGGGTGACCGCAGTGGTCAGCATGATGAAAAAGGCGATGATGTTGGAAAATGCCATGCCCAGTGCCGTGTCTATGTTGATGCGCTGCAAATGTTGCTGGGCGCCTTCCGGCAACTTGTGCAAGGAAGCCCCGCCGCGCTGCACTTTCAGTTCCTCCACCTCCTGGGCTGCCTGCCAGAAAAACAAATAGGGGCTGATCGTCGTGCCAAAAATTGCCACGATGAGAAGAAGG
>JAGWMH010000109.1 GCA_028871775.1 Betaproteobacteria bacterium | reverse complement strand
CAACGATTTCTTTCGAAGCAGGAAGCACTGATGTACAGAGTTGACGTTACGGGCAGGCATTTAATTCGCCAGTAGTTGCCTAAGGGGTGGGGATAGAAGAACAGATTCTATTGAACGTGATCTCCACCCCCTCTTGTTGCGGCTGGTTTTCGTTGCGCCCACACCATCATTCCCACGCCAGCCAGCACCATCGGCAGACTGAGCCACTGGCCCATGCTGACGCCGAAGGTCATCAGGCCGAAGATGCCGTCATCCGGGTTGCGCGTGAATTCGGCGAGGAAGCGGAAGCTGCCGTAGCCGATGAGGAACAGGCCGGACACGGCACCTGCCGGGCGCGGCTTGTTCGAGTACAGCCAGAGCAGGGCAAACAACGCCAGGCCTTCCAGCGCGAATTCGTAAAGCTGCGAGGGGTGGCGCGGCAAATCATCCACCCTGGGGAATACCATGCCCCAGGCCACATCGGTGGGGCGCCCCCACAATTCGCCGTTGATGAAGTTGCCGACGCGCCCCGCCCCCAGGCCGAGCGGCACCAGTGGGGCGATGAAGTCCATCAGCGGCAGCCATTGAATTTTGCGCTTGCGCGCGAACAGCGCCATCGCGACCAGCACGCCGAGGAAGCCGCCGTGGAAGGACATGCCGCCCTGCCAGACGGCGAAGATTTTCAGCGGATGCGAGAAGTAATAGCCGGGGTGGTAGAACAGCACCTCGCCCAGCCTGCCGCCCAGCACCACGCCCAGCACGCCGTAGAACAGCAGGTCGTCTAGAAATTTCTCATCCCATCCAGGACGGTCAAGCAGGCGAAGGCGCCGCTTGCCCAGCCACAGGAACAGCATGAAGCCGAGCAGGTACATCAGCCCGTACCAATGCACGGCAAGCGGGCCGAGACGGATGGCGACGGGGTCGAATTGCGGGTGGATGAGCATGGTACACGGCTAAAGTTGGGTTAGAATTCATTATACGTGATTCACCCACGCGCCCAATCCGGCGCGGTTCTTCATTAAGGAAATTGCCATGCCTGTATACCGTTCCCGCACTACCACCCACGGCCGCAACATGGCCGGCGCCCGCGCCTTGTGGCGCGCCACCGGCATGAAGGACGCCGACTTCGACAAGCCGATCATCGCCGTGGTCAATTCGTTCACCCAGTTCGTGCCGGGCCATGTGCACCTGAAGGACATGGGGCAGCTGGTGGCGCGCGAGATCGAGAAGGCGGGTGCAATAGCCAAGGAATTCGACACCATCGCGATTGACGACGGCATCGCCATGGGGCATAGCGGCATGCTGTATTCGCTGCCCAGCCGCGAATTGATCGCCGACAGCGTGGAATACATGGTCAACGCGCACTGCGCCGATGCAATGGTATGCATTTCCAACTGCGACAAGATCACGCCCGGCATGCTGATGGCGGCGATGCGCCTGAACATTCCGGCGGTGTTCGTTTCCGGCGGGCCGATGGAGGCGGGCAAGATCAACTGGCACGGCAAGACGCAGATGCTGGACCTGGTGGATGCCATGGTTTCCGCCGCCGACAGCCAGTACAGCGACGCGGAAGTGGCCGCGCTGGAACGCTCCGCCTGCCCCACCTGCGGCTCCTGTTCCGGCATGTTTACCGCGAATTCGATGAACTGCCTGGCCGAGGCGCTGGGGCTCGCATTGCCGGGCAACGGCTCGCTGGTGGCGACCCACGCCGAGCGCAAGGAATTGTTTTTGCGCGGCGCGCGGGTGGCGGTGGAGATCACGCGGCGTTACTACGAGCAGGACGATGCCAGCGTGCTGCCGCGCTCCGTCGCCACCTTCGGGGCATTCCAGAATGCGATGAGTCTGGACGTGGCGATGGGCGGCTCGACCAATACCGTGCTGCACCTGCTCGCCATTGCACAGGAGGCGGGAGTGGATTTCGGCATGGCCGACATAGACCAGATTTCGCGGCGCGTGCCGTGCCTGTGCAAGGTGGCGCCCAGCGAGCAGAAATACCACATGGAGGATGTGCACCGCGCCGGCGGCGTGCTGGGCATCCTCGGCGAACTGGACCGCGCCGGGCTGCTGCACCGCGACCTGCCCACCGTGCATATGCCGACGCTGGCCGACGCGCTGGAAAAATATGACGTGATGCGCACACGGGATGAGGCGGTGAAAACTTTCTTTCGCGCCGCACCCGGCGGCGTTGCCACCACTATCGCGTTCTCGCAGTCCATGCATTATCCGACGCTGGATAATGACCGTGTCAACGGCTGCATCCGCGACAAGGCGCACGCCTATTCCCAGGACGGCGGGCTGGCTGTGCTGCACGGCAACATCGCGCCTGACGGCTGCATCGTCAAGACCGCGGGGGTGGATGAGAGCATACTCAAATTCAACGGCCGTGCGCGCATATTCGAGAGCCAGGATGAGGCAGTGGAAGCGATTCTGGCAGACAGGATAGTGGCGGGCGATGTGGTGGTGATCCGCTATGAAGGCCCCAAGGGCGGGCCGGGCATGCAGGAGATGCTGTATCCCACCTCGTACCTGAAATCGAAAGGGCTGGGCACGGTGTGTGCGCTGCTCACCGACGGGCGTTTCTCCGGCGGCACCTCGGGTTTGAGCATCGGCCATGCCTCACCGGAAGCGGCACAGGGCGGCTTCATCGCCTTGGTGGAAGAGGGCGACAGCATAGAGATCGACATTCCCAACCGCCGCATTCATCTGTCTATACCGGTGGAAGAACTGGAGCGGCGGCGCGAGGCGATGGAGGCGAAGGGCAGCAAGGCATGGAAGCCGGTGAGCCGCGAGCGCCATGTTTCCGCAGCGCTCAGGGCCTATGCGGCGATGACCACCAGCGCCGACCGGGGTGCGGTGCGCGACGTGTCGCAGGTGGAAAAACATTGAAACGCTGCTCTGCGCTGCGCACGCTGTCCAACGAACACCATCACGGGCTGGTGCTGGCAACTCGTGCGAAAAAGGCCGCAGGCACTGAGGCGGCAGGAAAAGCATGGCAACAGATTCAGGTGCGCTTTGCCGCCGAAATGGAGCCGCATTTTCAGGCCGAGGAAATGGGTCTGCTGCCAGCGCTGGAACGGGTGGGGGAAACCGAACTGGTGCGGCGCACCCATGCCGATCATGCCGAGTTGCGGCGCATGATACGAGAGGGCGGCGTGCAGGCCATGACTGGATTCGCCGAACTGTTGATCCAGCATATACGCTTTGAGGAGCGTGAGCTGTTCGAGACGGCGCAACAGAAAATACCGGCGGCCGAGCTGGATACGCTTGCGAATTGAATGGCCAACTTGAGCGCTGTTTTTAAGGAGTGAAGCCGTGCAAACCATTTTGATAGCCAACCCCAAAGGGGGCAGCGGAAAAACCACACTCTCGACCAACATCGCCGGTTATCTTGCTTCTCGCGGGCATAGCGTCGCCATACTGGACCTGGACCGGCAGAAATCCGCCACCCAGTGGCTGGCCAGCCGCCCATCCAGCCTGCCGACCATCGGCTCGCTTTACGCCGGAGTGGAAAAACCTGCTGCGGCAGACTGGCTGGTGATCGACTCTCCCGCCGGCCTGCACGGCAAGAATCTCGAGCACGCATTGAAGCTGGCGCACAAGGCTATTGTGCCCATCGCACCGTCGTTGTTCGATATTCAGGCCAGCCGGGAATTTCTTGAAATCCTGAGCCAGGAAAAGGCGGTACGCAAGGGCAAAACATTTGTCGGCGTGGTCGGAATGCGCATGGCGCCGCATACCCGGGCGGCCACGACGCTGGAGCAGTTCATTGCCAAACTGGATTTGCCTGTGCTGGCCTATTTGCGCGAAACCCAGGCCTACGTCAATGCGGCCTTTGAGGGCAAGACCCTGTTCGACCTGCCGCACTATCTGGCGGAGCGGGAATTGGAGCAGTGGGCTTATTTGCTGAACTGGCTGGAAGAAAACCAGTCATAGCACCTGCCGGCCAGGCCAGAAAACTTCGCTCTGCCCGCGCCGGCATGCCGGTAATCTTGCCGCTGCCATTGATTATTGATGATGTATTTTTAGGAGATAATATGATGCAAATGATGAAATGGATGATTACCCTGTTTGCGGCAACTGCGCTGTGTGCCGGTTCTGCGTTGGCCGCCGACCAGGCGGCACCCGCAGCCGGCAAGGAAGAGCCTGTCGGCCATACCAGCCATGATATGAAATGCTGCATGGACATGGGCGATAAGAAGTGCATGGAGATGGATTGTAAGAAATGCATGAAAATGGGGGGCAAGAAGTGTGAGCATCACAAGGGCAAGAAAAACCTGCATAAGTCACGCGATGCCTGCGATACCATGAAAGGCACAGCCAAATCTGCCGAGGCCAAACCCGCCGAGAGCAAACCCGCAGAGAGCAAACCCGCCAGCAAGGTCGATGCGGCCATGCCGGCAGCCAAGGCGGTTGAGCCTGTCCTTTCCGAAGCGGAAGGGCGTGCATTGGCACAAAAAAGCAATTGCTTTGCCTGCCACTCGATTGAAAAAAAGGTGGTCGGCCCGGCATGGAAAGATATCGCGGCCAAGTATCGTGGCGATGCCGGTGCAGAGGACAGGCTGATTGCTAAGGTATCCAGGGGCAGCTCCGGCGTGTGGGGTAGTGTGCCGATGCCGCCCAATTCTCCTGCGGTGAAAGACGCCGACATCAAGGCGCTGGTTAAATTTACCTTGTCACTGAAGTAATTTTGCCAATGTACGCTGACAAGGAATATGGATTGGAGGATGGGCTGGTGATGGCGATATCCAAGGGCGCTTCCGGTAACTGGGGCTCATGCGCATGCCGCCAATGACCGGAACAGCGCCAAGCAAACCGTTATGAGGGGGCTGGTTCGGTTCATGCTGAATTGGAGAAACTGATAAATTTGCGGTGCTTGAGCAACGTGGTAGCCTGCCCCAAATTGACAAGCAGAGAGGTGCTACGGATAATTCGCAGCATCTTTTTTCCGTTATAAATCCCTTCCATGGCACATGATCAGCCATTCCTGCCCCTTGCAATTTTGTGCGCCGCCACGCTCGTTGCCTGCGGCAAATCAGAAACCCCTCCCGCCACTCCCGCCGCAGCCACTGAATTGGTGGTGAAGATCGGAGCTTCCGCTCCGCTCACCGGGCCGCAGGCACATATCGGCAAGGATAATGAGAACGGGACACGCATGGCGATTGAGGATGCCAATGCCAAGGGCGTGACCATAGGCGGCAACAAGGTGCGCTTCGAATTGCTCAGCGAGGACGACCAGACCGACCCGAAGACCGCAACCATCGTGGCGCAGAAGCTGGTGGATGCCAAAGTGAACGGCATCATCGGCCACCTCAATTCCGGCACCACCATCCCCGCTTCCCGGATTTACAGCGACAACGGCATCCCGCAGATTTCACCTTCCGCCACGGCGGTCAGCTACACCGCACAGGGGTTCAAGACGGCCTTCCGCGTGATGGCCAACGATGGGCAGCAGGGCAAGGTGCTGGGCGAGTTCGCCGCAAAGAATCTGGGTGCGAAGAAAATCGCGGTGATAGATGACCGTACCGCCTACGGCCAGGGGCTGGCGGATGAATTCGCCAAGGCCGCACAGGCTGGCGGCGCGCAGATCGTGGCGCATGAATACACCACCGACAAGGCGGTGGATTTCACCGCCGTGCTGACTTCGATCAAGGGCAAGCAGCCCGATCTGGTGTTCTTCGGCGGCATGGATCCGCAGGGCGTGCCGCTGGTCAGGCAAATGAAGTCTCTGGGATTGCCCGCCAGGTTCATGATGGGCGATGGCGGCTACACGCCCAAGCTGATCGAACTGGCGGGCGCGGCTGCCGAAGGTACTTATGCTTCGCTGCCCGGCGTGCCGCTGGGCCAGATGCCCGGCGGCAAGGATTTTTCGCAACGCTATGAGGCAAAATTCAAGCAGCCCATCCAGTTGTATGCGCCGTATTGCTATGACGCGGTGAACGTGATGATCGCCGCGATGCAGCAGGCCGGCTCCGCCGAGCCAACAAAATATCTGCCCGCGCTGGCGAAGATTTCCTATGACGGCGTAACCGCAAAAATCACTTTCGACGAAAAAGGCGATCTCAAGGGCGGTGCAGTGACGCTGTATCAGGTGCAACAGGGCAAGTGGCAAGCGCTGCAAACCATGGGCGGGGACGCGCCTGCGGCGGTGCATTGATGCACAGTGGATGAATGACAAAGCGACACCTTGTGTGTCGCTTTTTCTTTGTGGATAAC
>JAGWMH010000108.1 GCA_028871775.1 Betaproteobacteria bacterium | reverse complement strand
TGTCCCTGATGCGCGGCCGCGAGTTCCTGCGCAACTACGGCGTGGAAATCGCCAGCGGCGTGCTGGTCGGGCTCGCCACGCGAGCGGTGATCGTGCTGGATGGCAACAACGTGGTGCGCTATACCGAACTGGTCAGCGAGATTAAGAACGAGCCGAATTACGAGGCGGCGCTGGCCGCGCTGCAAGTCATTTGATTTTGTTTTGTCATTCCCGCGCAGGCGGGAATCCAGCAGGTTTATTTAATATGTCTTTGGCTTTGTCCCCGCAATGCGGGGCGCTATTTTTTCAACTGGATTCCCGCCTGCGCGGGAATGACGAAACAAAATTAAATAGCTTTCAGCGCGGCCAGCGCCGCCTCGTAATTCGGCTCGTTCTTGATCTCGCTGACCAGTTCGGTATAGCGCACCACGTTGTTGCCATCCAGCACGATCACCGCTCGCGTGGCGAGCCCGACCAGCACGCCGCTGGCGATTTCCACGCCGTAGTTGCGCAGGAACTCGCGGCCGCGCATCAGGGACAGGTTGACCACATTGTTCAGCCCCTCGCTGGCGCAGAACCGCGCCATGGCGAACGGCAGGTCGGCGGAGATGGTAATCACCACGGCGTTGTCCAGGCTGCCGGCAATCTGGTTGAAGCGCCGTTCGGAGGCTGCGCAGGTCGCAGTGTCCAGGCTGGGGACAATGTTCAGCACCTTGCGCTTGTTGCCGAAACTGGCCAGCGTGATGTCCTGTAACTCCTTGTTCACCAGCGAGAAAGCCGGTGCGGTTTGTCCTACCTTGGGGAAGTTGCCGTTCAGTTGCACGGGGTTACCGCCGAGTGCTGTGCTGTGTGCCATGTTGTTCTCCCTGGTAAAGTTAGTAAAGTGCGTGGCGTAACGCCGTCACATAGCGTTGCAAGTCTTCATTGGTTTTGGTTTCGGTGGCGCACACCAGAATAGCATTGCCCAGTTGCGGGTAGTGCGGCTGCAGATCGAAACCGCCCGATACACCTTGTCCGGCCATGCTGGCCAACACCGCCGCAGAGGATTTGGGCAGGTGCAGCACGACTTCGTGAAAATGCGGCGCACTGAACAACCGCTTCACGCCATGCACGCCGCCGGCCTGCACCGTAAGGGCTTGCGTGTTGGCGTGCGATGCCGCGGCGACGCGGCGCAGCCCGTCCACGCCGAGCAATGCCATGTGGATAGCCGCTGCGGTCACCATCAGCCCCTGATTGCTGCAAATGTTGGAAGTCGCCTTGGCGCGGCGGATGTGCTGCTCGCGCGCCTGCAGCGTCAGCGTGAAGCCCGGCTTGCCATCCAGGTCCACGGTGCGGCCGATGATGCGCCCCGGCATCTGGCGCACCAGTGCCTGCTTGCAGCACATGAAGCCGAAATACGGGCCGCCGCTGGATAGCGGTGAGCCGAGCGGCTGACCGTCGCCCACCGCGATGTCCGCCCCCGTTTCACTCCAGTTGCCAGGTGCTTTCAGCAGCGCCAGCGACAACGGGTTCACCAGTCCGATGGCCAGCGCATTCTGTGCATGCGCCCAGGCGGTAAGCGCATCCACATCTTCCAGCGCGCCGAAGAAATTCGGCTGCGGGATGACCAGCGCGGCAATGTCGCTGCCCGCATGCTGTTCCAATGCCTTGAGGTCGGTGGTTCCGGTCGCGGCATCGAACGGGATTTCCACCAGCTCGATGTCTTGCAGTTTGACGATGCTGCGCGCGACGCTGCGGTACAGCGGGCTGACGGTGGCGGGCAACAGCACACGGCGCGAGCTCTTGTGCGCGCGCACCGCCATCAGGATCGCCTCGGCCAGTGCAGAGGCGCCGTCGTACAGGCTGGCGTTGGAGGCATCCATGCCGGTCAGCGATGCGATCATGGTCTGGTATTCGTACAGCACTTGCAGCGTGCCCTGGCTGGCCTCGGCCTGGTACGGCGTATAGGCGGTGTAGAACTCGCCGCGTGTGGCAATCTCCCACACTGCCGCAGGAATGTGGTGTTCGTATGCGCCCGCGCCGGTGAAGTTGAGCAGCGGGGTGTCGAGTGCCGCGCGCTCATGCATCAGGCGCGACACCTGCATTTCATTCATGCCCTCGGGCACCTGGGTGAGCTTGCCACTGCGCAGCGCGGCAGGGATTTCGTCGAACAGCGCATCAATGTTCGGCGCGCCTATGCTGGCGAGCATCGCGGCAATATCGGGTTCGGTGTGGGGGATGAAGGGCATTTTAAAATCCGTGAAAAGTGAGAAGTGAAACGTGAAATGTGGGAAAGGTGTGACGTTTCACCTTTCACTTTTCACCTTTCACCAGTTTCTAATGTGCTTCGCTGTCCACATGCGCCTGATATGCCGTGGCATCCATCAGGCCGTTCACGTCGGCGGCATTGTCCGGCTTGAGCTTGAACATCCACGCGCCGTATGGGTCGGAGTTGATATGTTCCGGGGCGCTGTCCAGATCGCTGTTCACCGCCGCCACTACACCGGCAACCGGCGCATACACATCCGCCGCAGCCTTCACCGATTCCACCACCGCGCATTCTTCTCCCGCTTTCAGTTTGCGGCCCACGGCGGGGTTTTCCACAAATACCATGTCGCCCAGCAGTTCCTGCGCGTGTTGCGTGATGCCCACGCTGACAGTGCCGTCGGCTTCGGTTCTGACCCATTCATGGGAGGCGGTGTATTTCAGGTTGCTCGGGTTGCTCATTCAAATCTCCTTTCAGTCGATAGTCATTAGTCGTTAGTAGCTAGTCGTTAGTTGGGCTTGTCGCTGTGCGTTATTTTGTTTTAACTAGCGACTGACGTCTAAAGACTACAAACTGCCTTACCATTTCTTGCAAACGGGTACTTCACCACTTTCGCTGCCAGCATTTTATCGCGAATCGCCACTTGCACCGTGTCGCCGATTTGCACTTCTTTCGGCAGGCGTGCCAGCGCGATGGATTTTTCCAGTGTGGGCGAGAAACTGCCGCTGGTAATTTCGCCAATGCCGTGCGCGGTGTGGACCTGTTGATGGCCGCGCAATACGCCGCGATCCAGCAATACCAGCCCGGCCAGCTTGCGTTTTGGCGGGTTGGCCAGCAGTGCCGCCTTGCCGATGAAGTCGCGTTCACTCTTCAAATCCACCGTCCAACCCAGGCCGGATTCCAGCGGATTGACCGTTTCGTCCATGTCCTGGCCGTACAGATTCATGCCTGCTTCCAGGCGCAAGGTGTCGCGCGCGCCGAGGCCGATGGAGTGAACGCCTGCCTGATGCAGTGCGTTCCAGAGGCCTTCGGCTTTTTCCGCGGGCAACATGATTTCAAAACCATCTTCGCCGGTGTAGCCGGTGCGTGCCACGAAGTATTCGCCGCAATCCGCCGCCTGGAAATTCTGCAAGCCTTCGGTGGCAGCTCTGGTTTGTGGCAGCACCTGCCACACTTTGGCGCGCGCATTCGGGCCTTGCACCGCGATCATGGCGAGCTCGGGATGATCGGCGACCGTGAGCTGTGGTGCATGTTTGGCGGCTTGTCGTTTCATCCACGCGATGTCCTTGTCGGCAGTACCCGCATTAACCACGATGCGGAACCAGTCTTCCTTCATGAAGTACACGATCAGGTCGTCAATCACCCCGCCGTTGTCCAGCAACATGGATGAGTACAGAGCCTTGCCGGGCAAGGCGAGTTTGTCCACGTTGTTCGCCAGCAGGTAGCACAGGAAGGAGCGCACGCCGGCACCCTTCATGTCCACCACGCGCATGTGCGACACATCGAACATGCCGCAGTCGTTGCGGACTCGATGATGTTCCTCTATCTGGGAGCCGTAATTCACCGGCATGTCCCAGCCGCCGAAATCAACCATTTTTGCGCCCATGGCGCGGTGTGCTGCGTTGAGCGGGGTTTGCTTGAGCATCATGTGTCCTTCAAAAAATGAAAAAGGGCGCAGCACGAATTCGTGCTGCGCCCCATCTGTCCTTGGTACCTGAGAGATTACGGCGATACCTCTAATAGCCTGCTGCGCGAATTGACTGCTGCGTTGCGCGGTACTCGCAATCCTCATGTACTCCTGTGTACATTCCGGTTGTTGCGTTCCGTGCGCCTTGCATTCAAATCGCTCGCTACGGTTCTTAGAGGCATCGAAATCCGCGTGCCCCTTCGGTGGCTGCGTAAAACAGCGCTCTCCAGATTTGCCTGATCCAACGGTTCCTTGAGCCTGAGCGGTTGCGGGTGTTGCGCCTTCGGCGGTGCCCCAGTCTCTGAACGATACTGGCTGGCACGCTCTCCCATTGGTCTGAATGGCAGGCGCCACTATACCGGAGAGGGAAACGGGCAGCAAGCCGCCCGAATTACTGCTGATAAAACAGGAACAGCCGATACCCGGACGGCTTGAGGTCGGTGGTGTCGAGGTTCAGTTTTACACTGAGTTCACGATTGGCCGCCAAGCCTTGTTTTTCATTTTCACCCTGCCTGAGGTATTCCGCCGGGCGGAAGGTGCGGCGCGCCAGCGCCTTGTCCTGCGTGTCGGTCAGAGTGAGCTCGAGATTGGGATAGGCCTGCGCGTAAAACGCGCGGTTGTGCAGAAGGGCGTTGAGGATGATGACATTGGGCTGTGCCGGGTCGGCTTCCAGGTCGGAAGATTCGATGCTCATCAAATCCGCTTTCTGTGGCAACGGAACGGTGCACTGGAGCAACTCGCAATAGGCGGTGAGCGCGGGTTTGAGGCCGGGCAGGTTCGCGGCGAGCTCGACACGGAAGAAATACGCGGCCTGCAACAGCAGTGCAATCAACAGCAGCAGGCAGCCGACTGCCCATGGCCAGCGAGGAGTTTTCTTGACTGGTTCGGGAAAGGTGGCATTCAGGTCTTCTGCAAAGGTGATTTGTTGCGCCAGCGTGGCCGGCTCTGCGCCCCCGGTTTTTTTGCCAGGGGTTTTTATGTGCGCCGTGTCCATGCGGCTGAAGTCGAGCTCTTCGTAAACAGCTTCAGCGGACGTTTGCCGGGTTTCTTCCGGTCCGATGGGCAGGTCGAGCTGCGGGGTGGGCTGGTCGTCCTGCAAATGTTCTGCGGCATTGAACACCGCCTGGCATCGCCCGCAACGCACCAGGCCCTGATGCGCATCAAGCTGCTCCTGGCTTACTTTAAACCGGGTATTGCATTGTGGGCATTGTGTAGTGGTACTCATCGTTTTACACCGGACAAACACGCCCAGCCATCTTCCATCACCTGCGGTTTCAGGTCAAACCATTGCGCATATATTTGCATCACGTCTTCGGCCTGTTCGCTGAGTATGCCGGACAGCACGATCTGGCCGCCCTGCCGCGTTGCAGCGGCGAGCAGCGGGGCGAGCACTTTGAGCGGGTTGGTGAGGATGTTGGCGATGACGATGTCGGCTTGCCGTTGCGGCGCGCCGTCTGGTAAGAAGAACTGAGCCGCAACTTTGTTGGCGGCTGCGTTGTCGCGGCTGGATTGCACCGCCTGCGCATCCACGTCCACACCTGTGGCGCTGCTCACACCCAGTTTGAGGGCGGCGATGGCGAGGATGCCGGAGCCGCAGCCGTAATCCAGCACGGATTCTCCTCCCTGAATATTGGCGTCCAGCCAGCGCAGGCACAGGCGTGTGGTGGGATGGCTGCCGGTGCCGAAGGCCAAGCCGGGGTCGAGCGTAATATTGATGGCTGCCGGGTCGGACGGGGTGTGCCAGGTGGGCACGATCCACAGCCGTTGCGAGATACGGATGGGATCGAACTGCGATTGGGTCAGGCGCACCCAGTCATTGTCTGCCAGGGTTTCGGTGTGATAGGCGGGCGGCTGTTCCAGCCCGATGGCATGTGCCGCTTCCAGCATGATGGCATCTATCCGCGCATCTTCGGCAAACAGCGCAGTGACGCGGTTATGCGACCAGAGATGCGGGGCGGGTTCGCCCGGTTCGCCGAAGATGGCATGTTCGTCCGGGGTGTCGGCATCCGCATCGTGTACGTCTACCGACAGTGCGCCGAGTTCCAGCAGGGCGTCGCTCAGGGTCTCGGCCTGCTGTTCGGATGCGGTGACCGTCAGCGTGAGCCAGGGCATATCAGCTTCCCTTGGTGCGTTCGGCTAGCTTTTGTTCCAGATAATGGATGCTGGTGCCACCACCCAGGAAGGCGGCGTCCAACATCAGTTCCTGATGCAGCGGGATATTGGTGTCTATACCTTCCACCCCCAGTTCGGACAGGGCGGTGCGCATGCGCGCAATGGCCT
Source organism: Betaproteobacteria bacterium (assembly GCA_028871775.1). GTDB lineage: Bacteria > Pseudomonadota > Gammaproteobacteria > Burkholderiales > Gallionellaceae > CAITJF01. The sequence continues at coordinate 24 of JAGWMH010000108.1, read as the reverse complement.
GTTCGCGAGTGTCGCCGTAAGCGA
>JAGWMH010000107.1 GCA_028871775.1 Betaproteobacteria bacterium | reverse complement strand
AAATGGATCAATTGCTGAAACATCTGTTGCTGGTTTGTGTTTGCTGGTTTGCGTCGACCGGACAGGCAATGGCCGATTCGTTATCGGATGCAAAAACTGCATACGATGCGGGTGATTACGAACAAGCCGTAAAGTTGTACACCCCCCTGGCAAAGAAAGGGAATGCTGAAGCACAGTACAACCTTGGGGTGATGTATCGCGCCGGGAGAGGCGTTCCCCAGGATTACAAAGAGGCAAGGAAGTGGTATCGACTGGCCGCGGAACAGGGTAATGCTTTGGCACAATTCAACCTTGGGTGGATGTATGCCAGCGGAAAAGGCGTCCCTCAGGATTATGTTCAGTCGCATATGTGGTTCAATATTGCGATTGCCAATGCTGATAGCGAAGCCCGGAAGGAATTCATGGTGGATCGCGATTCAATGGCAAAGTCCATGACTGCCCACCAAATTGCCAAAGCGCAGGAACTCGCCAAAAAATGCATCGCTAAAAAATTCAAGGGATGCTAGAGTTTGTTGGCAATCATCCGGCGATTCTCCTGGGCGACCTGATCGCTCTCCGCATGCCGATTCTGCCGGTTCATGCCATTGCCGCTGCGATTTTCGCGATCCTTGGCGCCGCCACGCTGCTTGGGGCAGGCGAACGGCTCGGCTGTTGATTCGATCCTGAAGTGAGAAACCCCATGCACAACCTGTCTGAATGGTCGCATGACCACATTTTTGACGAAGGCAACTACGCGGCAGAACGAGGCGCGCACGCAGTCATGTGGATTACCGCTTTGATGATGGTGATCGAAATCTTCGCGGGCTGGTGGTTTAATTCGATGGCGCTGCTTGCCGACGGATGGCACATGAGCTCGCATGCCGTGGCCATCGGCGTGAGCGCTTTCGCCTATGCCGCAGCCCGACGCTATGCTCGCGACCCCCGCTTTGCGTTCGGAACCTGGAAGATCGAAGTGCTTGGCGGATTCGCCAGCGCGATCTTCCTGCTGGGGGTAGCGGCGATGATGGTCGTTGGATCAGTCGAGCGGATTTTTTCGCCGCAACCGATCCATTACCAGGAAGCGATGATCATCGCCGCAATCGGTCTCGTCGTGAACATCGTGTGCGCGATGATTCTCGGCAATTTGCACGAACATCACGATCACCACGATGATCACCGTGGGCATGGCCACTCACATGGTCACGACCTCAACCTGAAATCCATCTATCTTCATGTCATCGCTGACGCCGCCACGTCGGTGCTGGCGATTATCGCGCTGGCCGGGGGCTTGATGTATGGCTGGTCGTGGCTGGACCCGGTGATGGGCATAGTCGGAGCCGGGCTGGTGGCCATATGGGCAAAAAATCTCATCATGGAGACTGGCAAGGTGCTGCTTGACCGCGAGATGGATCATCCGGTGGTTCAGGAGATCCGTGAGGCCGTTGAAACGGGGCCGGAGGCAGGTGGAACGCGGGTCGCTGATCTTCATGTGTGGCGTGTCGGCAAGCGGACGTATTCATGCGCGCTCACGGTGGTGACTTACGACAAGGATCTGACACCAAAGCGCGTTCGCGATCAGCTTTTCCAGCATGAGGAGATCGTTCACGCCACTGTCGAGATTCATCTGTGCCCCTACATGGATGCATGTCCTCCCTAGCGCGAAGGATGCCTCCGGATGCCGGCAATCGGGAGACACGGATGGTTGCAATGGGCCGGCTTGAGACCCTTTGAGGATGGGCAGTGAATTTTACGGTCAATTTTTAGAGGCGCCCTTTGGAAACATCTGTTCCGAGATAAAACATGGCATCACCTCATCGGGTTAAAATGCGCACTTTTCGCGTCTGCTGTCCCGGCGCGCGCAGGGTCAGCAAGAAACCTTCGCCCCTGGCTGCTGTTCAGTATGGTGTCTGATATGAAAACAAAGAAGGAGATCGGGGTGCAAAAGACCAAGCAAAATTCCATTCTGGGTATCATCGGCGGGAGCGGTGTCTATGACATTGACGGGCTGGTAAACAAACGCTGGGTAGCCGTGTCGTCGCCGTTCGGCGCGCCCTCGGACGAGTTGCTGTGCGGTGAACTGAATGGCCGGCAGATGGTGTTCCTGCCGCGTCACGGGCGCGGGCACAAGATACCGCCTTCCGAGATCAATTTCCGCGCCAATATTGATGTACTGAAACGCGCCGGGGTAACCGACGTGATTTCGGTGAGCGCGGTGGGCTCGCTGCGCGAACACCTGAAGCCCGGCACATTCGTGATTGTGGATCAATTCATAGACCGCACGTTCGCACGCAACAAATCCTTCTTCGGGACGGGGCTGGTGGCGCATGTCTCCATGGCGCACCCGGTGTGCAAACGCCTCGGCGATCATATCGAAGCGGCGGCCAAGGAAGCGGGTATCGCCGCGTTGCGCGGCGGAACGTATCTGGTAATGGAAGGGCCGCAGTTCTCCAGCCTGGCGGAATCCGAGCTATATCGCTCCTGGGGCTGTGATGTGATCGGCATGACCAACATGCCCGAAGCCAAGCTCGCGCGCGAGGCAGAGCTGTGCTACGCCACGGTGGCGATGGTGACCGATTACGATTGCTGGCACCCGGACCATGACGACGTGACGGTGGAGCAGATCATCAAGGTGCTGCTGACGAACGCCGATAAGGCGCGCGCGCTGGTGAAGCAAGTCGCGCCGAAAGTGACCTGGGATGCCCACGGCGACAGCTGCTCCTGCCGCTCGGTGCTGGAATACGCCATCATTACCGCGCCCGAAGCGCGCGATGCGGCGAAGACCGGGCAACTGGACGCCGTTGCCGGGCGGGTGCTGAAACGATAAATAGCGCTGAAAGAACCGTCTCAATCCGGATTTTTGACATCACCGAGCGGGCAGACAGCTTGCCGCGATGGTTGGCCACTGGGTGGGCACCTTACCGCGTTAATTGCTCGACGGAATTAGAGATTTGATTTTGTCTGGTGGGCGGTACTGGGATCGAACCAGTGGCCCCTGCCGTGTGAAGGCAGTGCTCTACCGCTGAGCTAACCGCCCATTCGAGGGCGCGCATTAAATCACACCGGGCGTTTTTCAGTCAATTGTTTATGGCGCAACCGGCAAGGTGGCGTAAAATGCGCGCTCCTCATTTCTGATTTAATCCATGGCTATACGTACTCGTTTTGCGCCCAGTCCAACGGGCTACCTGCACATTGGCGGCGCCCGCACGGCGCTGTTCTCCTGGGCTTACGCCCGCAAGCATGGCGGCGTTTTCATCCTGCGCATCGAGGACACCGATGTCGAGCGCTCCACACCCGAAGCGGTACAGGCCATTCTCGACGGCATGGCGTGGCTCAAGCTGGATTACGACGAGGGCCCGTATTACCAGATGCGCAGCATGGATCGCTACAAGGCGGTGATTCAGCAGATGCTGGCAGAGGGGCAAGCCTATCATTGCTATACGACGCCGGCGGAACTGGAGGCCATGCGCGAGGCGCAGCGCGCGCGAGGCGAAAAGCCGCGTTACGATGGCCACTGGCGCCCGGAACCCGGCAAGATGCTGCCCGAGCCGCCCGCGGGCGTTTCGCCGGTGGTGCGTTTCAAGAACCCCGTTCAGGGCGTGGTCGGCTGGAAGGATCTGGTGAAGGGGTACATCGGTTTCAACAACAGCGAACTGGACGACCTGATCATTGCGCGCGCCGATGGCACGCCCACCTATAATTTCTGCGTGGTGGTGGACGACTGGGACATGGGCATCACGCATGTGATACGCGGCGACGACCATGTCAACAATACGCCGCGCCAGATCAACATTCTCAGGGCATTGGGCGCTGCCGTGCCGCAATACGCACACCTGTCCATGATCCTCGGCGATGACGGCACCAAGCTCTCCAAGCGCCACGGCGCGGTCAGCGTGATGCAATATGATGAAGACGGTTATCTGCCGGAGGCGGTGGTCAATTACCTGGCACGATTGGGATGGTCGCACGGCGACGAGGAGATTTTCTCGGTGGAGCAATTCTGCTCATGGTTCGATCTCGATCACATCACGCCCTCCGCCGCGCAGTTCAACACCGAGAAATTGAATTGGGTTAACCAGCATTACCTTAAACTGGCAGACAATGCCCGCCTTGCCGCGCTGGTGCACCCGCGCCTCGAGGCACGCGGGGTGGCAGTGGGCACCGCGCCTGCACTGGAAGCCATAATCGCACTTTACAAGGAGCGTGTCGCCACCCTCAACGAACTGGCCGATGCCGCCGAGGTGTTCTACATCGAACTGCATCCCGCGAAAGAATTGCTGGATGCGCATCTCTCCGCCGAAGCGATGCCCGCCCTGCGCGAGCTGGTGGAACGCTTCAGGGAGATAACGTGGGAAGCTGCGGCGGTCAACGCAGCCATCAAGGAAATGGTCGGCAAGCATGGTTTGAAAATGCCCAGGCTGGCGATGCCGTTGCGCGTGATGCTCACCGGCCAAACCCAGACCCCTTCGGTAGATGCAGTAGTGGCGCTGTTTCCGCGCGAGACCGTACTGGCGCGCATGGCGCGGCACTTGCGGTAAGTTGTGAAAAATAACTCATGGCTTCCCATTGCTTGCCGAGAGACGCATTTATAAACTGACTTCATTCAGAACCAGCCCCGGCAAGGCCACCCACCATGTGGCGGCATTCCACGAAATCAGCAAGCGCAAGGCCGCGGAGGAACGCAAGTAGCATCTGGCGCATTGCAACAGGTTCGCCGGCCACCTAAGTCAAGTCGGGCAAAGCACATCACGGTGTGCGATAGGTTGATATAATGCACGGCGGAGACAATCGCGCTAGCGCCAGACAGCAACTGCCCCCAAACCGGAGTAATGTGATTCATGCAGAAAAGCACGCCGTATACCCTCGAAGTCAGGCCCAGGATACCGGCACGATTAGCCAGGCTCGAAGAACTGGCCAATAATTTATGGTATAGCTGGGATCTGCCCACGCGTGACCTGTTTTCCCACATTGACAGGAATCTGTGGGATATCCTGGACCAAAACCCGCGGGCTTTCCTGCGCCGTGTCGACGAGCAGCGGCTGATTGACGCGTCGGAAAACCAGATTTTTCTGGCCAGTTACCACCGCATCCTGGCGAGCTATGATTCCTACCACACCAAACCGGTGCGCAACAGTTATACCGTAGGGTTCGCGGAAAATGATCTGGTGGCTTATTTCTGCGCCGAATTTGGTTTTCATGAAAGCTTTCCAATTTATTCCGGCGGGCTGGGAATATTGGCGGGGGATCACTGCAAATCCGCCAGCGACATGCATCTACCGTTTGTTGGTGTCGGCCTGCTGTACCGCCGGGGGTATTTCCACCAGACCATAGACGAGCACGGCAACCAACATGCCATTTATACCGATTCCGATTTCGAGAACCTGCCGATATCCCCGGTATTGCACCAGGATGGCTCGGAAGTGCACATCAGTGTTGAGTTGCCTGGGCGCAGCGTAGCGGTGAAGGTCTGGCAGGCGCGTGTCGGCAATGTCACGATTTACCTGCTGGACACCGACCTCGACGGGAATTCCCCGCATGACCGCGCCATCACGCACCACTTGTATGGCGGCGACAAGACCATGCGCATCGAGCAGGAGATCGTGCTCGGCATCGGCGGCGTGCGCGCCCTTGGGGCGATGGGTATCCAGCCCAACGTGTGGCACATGAATGAAGGGCATGCCGCATTCATGCCGCTGGAACGCATCCGCATCCTGATGGAGCAGGACATGGATTTTTCCAGCGCGCTGGAGATCGTCGCTGCGCACACCATTTTCACCACACACACTCCGGTGCCGGCAGGGCACGACTATTTCAACCACAACATGATGCTGCCCTACTTCGAGCAGTATTACCCGCAGCTGAAAATCAGCCGCGAGGAATTCTTCGCTCTGGGGCAGGCAGACGGCATACCGGATTTCAATATGACGGCGCTGGCAATTCGCAGCTCGCGTTTCCAGAATGGCGTGTCACGCATACACGGCAGGGTTTCTTCCGAAATCTGCGCCGAAATGTGGCCGGAAATCGAGGAAGAAGAAAACCCGATGAGCTATGTCACCAACGGCGTGCATATGCCCACCTTCCTGGCCAAGGAGTGGCTGGAAGTGTTCGAGCGTTTTCTCGACTGGGGCTGGAGCCAGCACTTGACCGACGTCGCTTTCTGGCAGCAGATAGACAATATCCCCGATCATCAATTCTGGAGCGTGCGCGAGTCGCTCAAGTCGCGAATGCTGCAACTGATACGCCAGATTGTCAGCCAGCAGCACTATCGCAACCACGGCTCGGAAGCGCATCTCGACCGCATCCTGAAATACGCCGACCCAGCCAACCCGAA
>JAGWMH010000106.1 GCA_028871775.1 Betaproteobacteria bacterium | reverse complement strand
GAGGAACGAACCCCAGCATTATTCAATCTCGAAGCGCTGGGGTTCGTTCCTCACCCCAGCCTACGACTCTTTTTTGAAATTGGGTTTTAATAACATGCCCTCCTCTCTGGACAATCTGCAACCGCACCCGGTCTGGGCGCACTTCGCCACGCTGTGCGCGATACCGCATCCGTCGTATCACGAGGCGGCGCTGCGCGAGCATCTGATCGCCTGGGCGCAGGCGCACAGCATCGAGGCCGTGGTCGATGAAGCGGGCAACCTGATCCTGAGAAAGCCCGCCAGCCCCGGCTGCGAGGCGATGCCCGGCGTGATCCTGCAAGGCCATCTCGACATGGTGTGCCAGGCCAATGCCGGAACGCCGCATGATTTCGAACGCGACCCGATCCGCGCGGTGGTGCGCGACGGCTGGGTAGCTGCGGAGGGCACCACCCTGGGCGCGGACAACGGCATCGGCGTCGCACTCGCGCTGGCCGCGCTGGAAGAGCCGAGCCTGGTCCACCCGCCGCTGGAGGTGCTGCTCACCGTCAACGAGGAATCCGGCATGGACGGCGCGCGCGGACTGGTGCCCGGCACCTTGCAGGGCAGGACGCTGATCAACCTCGACACCGAGGAGTGGGGGCATTTCTATCTGGGCTGCGCGGGCGGCGTGGATGTGGAGGTGCGCCACGATTGCATGCAAGGAGTATCGCCTCCGGACTATGCGCTGCTGCGGTTTGAGGTGTCCGGATTGAGAGGCGGCCACTCCGGCATCGACATCCATCTCGGGCGCGGCAATGCGATCAAGCTGCTGGCGGAAGCGCTGCGCGATCTGTCCGCACACACCGACGTGCGCCTGATCGAACTGAAGGGCGGCACGGCGCGCAACGCGATCCCGCGCGAGGCGTATGCGCTGTGCGCGCTGCACGCTGCTACGGCATCGAGTATCGATGCATGGGTGCAGCATCGGCATGAGGCATGGAAGCAACGCTATGCTGAGGAGGATGCGGGAGTGTCGTTCGGGTGCAGGCATTACGACACGTCACCGGGCAAAACCATTTCGCGTGAGGCGCAGGAACGCCTGCTCGCTTTCCTCGACACAACCGCGAGTGGTGTCGAGCGCATGAGCGATGCCTTTCCCGGCGTGGTGGATACGTCGGGCAACCTCGGAGTGGCCGAGCTGGAACAGGGTGCGTTCAAGGCGACATTCAAGGTGCGCTCGCTGCACGAAGCAAGAGCCGATGAACTGGCCGACAAGCTGGCCTCCCGCGCCGACAGTTACGGCTTGCAGGCATGGAAGGACGGCGCGTATCCGGGCTGGACGCCGAACCCGTCATCGAACCTGCTCGCGCTGTGCCAGCAGGTATACACCGCGCAATTTGGCCAGCCCGCCAGCCTGCAGGTGATACATGCCGGGCTGGAGTGCGGCCTGCTCGCCGCCAGCCATCCGCATCTGGACATGATCTCCTTCGGCCCAGACATACGCGGCGCGCACGCGCCAGGCGAACGGGTCGAGATTGCATCGGTAGGCCGCTGCTGGACTTTGCTCAAGGCGGTGTTGCGGGCGCTGGCGAAGACTGAGGACGCCCATGATCCAACTCGATAAAGCCCTGCGTGCCTGGGGGACCCCAGGTTTCGAGGCCATCCTCAAACAGGAACTCGCGCAGCAGGCGGGGCAGCTGCCGCTGCAGCAGGGGTTGTCAGCCGGCAATTATGTCGTTGCCGACGCGCCGGTCACGGTAGCGATCATCAGTATTGTCGAACTGGGAAATGTGATCCGCGTAAAGGCAGGGATTTTTTACCAGAGCGTGATAACCGGCTGCGGTTGCGCTGACGACCCCACCCCCATCAGCGAGAACAACGAATACTGCGAGGTGCGGCTGGATATCGACAAGGCCAGCGCAGCCACGGCGGTGGCGCTGGTAACGGAATAAGCAAGCCCGTATCCTTCGCTCTGATGCCCATGCAAGGAGAAAAGTAAAAGGCTAAGCCAGTGCTATTGGACTCCGGCACCTTTGGGGCTATCATCTGGTCTGCAAAATCCAGGAGTCGTATGGCCTCACCCACGACGAAGCGGGGAAACAGCTGCCGTAGGGCAAGAGCGCCAGAAGGAAATGGAACACCCAGGTAGCTTGGCGTGGATTCGAGTGTCCCCACGGCCATGCACCACTGCTTAATTCATCACATACCTAAAGGAACCGCCATGAACAAAACCTGCATTACCGCAATCCTGGCTGCAGCCAGTCTCTCATTCAGCGCTGGCGCGATGGCACAAAACATGTCGAAGAGCGAATACAAGGCTGCCGAGAAAAACATCGCGGCCGAGTACAAGTCCGCCAAGGCGAATTGCGCTTCGTTCGCCGGTAACGCCAAGGATATCTGCATAGCCGAAGCAAAAGGCAAGGAAAAAGTCGCGAAAACCGAACTCAAAACCCGCTACAAGCCTTCGAGAGATGCGGACTACAAAATCAGTGTTGCCAAGGCGGAAGCGGATTACGCAGTGTCCAAGGCAAAGTGCGATGACCGGGCTGGCAAGGCCAAGAGCGCCTGCGTGAAAGAAGCGAAAGCCGACCTGGCGCAAGCCAAAGCAGATGCCAGGGCACAGTTATCCATATCACTGCGCAGCGGCATCAAAGCCCTGGAGGGCGCCAAATTCGTCGCCAAGGAACAGTTGAAAACATCTGAGGCAAAAACAACAACAACCAAGGAGGAGCCTTCTGCGGAGCGCGTGAACGCAAAATAAGGAATGCGGCGCAGCGCGCCAGGAGGTAGCGGCTGGCAAGACTAGCCAAAGGCGGAGCCGGGCGACAGGGAGCCGTTGATGGAGGACAGATGAGGATCAAAGGCGGATTGCTGATCGCGGCGGGCACATTGTTGCTGCCCGCCTGTTCCACGCAGCAGATGGTACAGGTAGCGACGGCGAAAAACCCGCAACAGGCTCTGAAAAGCATGGCCGGCCGCCGTGTGAGCGCCTATAAATACAATCCTGAACTGGTTCTTGCCGACCTCAGGAAAGTCCGGGCCGAGTACAACCGCCTGATCGGCAAAGTGCAGAAGGAGAGCGGCGCGAAGTGGGGCAAGCGCGAATCCGGCACGCTGCCGAGCCGCACGCGTTACGTGAAATACACCGAGAACTACAAGAACCGCGTGGTGGTGGATTACGACGCTGGCACCATCCTGATCGAGCATCTGGATGAAGACAAGGCGAAAGAAAAATTGCGCAATGCGGCAGTGGTGGCGTTGCTCACGCCGGGCGACCCAAGTGCGGTCGATCTGTTCTCGGACAAGGAGATCGCGCTGACCGGCAAGCCTTACCTGCAGGAACTGGTGATGGATCAGAACAATGCCGTCATCAGGACGCGCGAAGAGATGGAGCGTTACGCCGATTACCTCGTCGCCAACAAATTGCAGAGCCGCACCATCGATGCCAACGGCATCAAGAAAAATGTGCTCTACGTCCGGATGAACATGGTGAACACACACATGGACAAACGCGCGCTGCAATATGCGGCGGCAGTGCGCAAGAATTCGGACATCACGCAGGTCAACCGCAGCCTGATCTACGCCATCATCAAGATCGAGAGCTCGTTCAACCCCTACGCCGTTTCCAGCACGCCGGCCTACGGCATGATGCAGCTCGTGCCCGCCAGCGGCGGCCGCGAGGCGTACCGCAAAGCCAAGGGCGAGGATGTGATGCCGAGCAAGGATTATCTGTTCGATGCCGACAACAACATCGAGCTGGGCTCGACCTACCTGAGCGTGCTGCTCAACGACAGCCCGCTGAACCAGGTCAGCAACCCGGTATCGCGCGAATACTGCGCCATCGCCGCTTACAACACCGGCCCCAGCAACGTGTTCCGCGCCTTCAGCCCGCTCGGCGGCAAGGCAAGGCAGGAAGATGCGCTGAACAGGATCAATTCGATGCGGCCGGACGAGGTGTATGACACGCTGCGCACCAGGCTGCCCTACGAGGAAACGCGCGGTTATATCGTGAAAGCGCTGGATGCAAAGAAGCACTACGCGGCGATGTAGGCAAGGGAGCCTCGAAGAACCTGCTGCGGTCTGATTACAACATAAACGGAGGCCGGTATTATTTTTCGGCAGCGCAAGGAGGGAACGCATGATCCCGCTGCATGAACTGCTGAACCGCATCCACTGGGACCCGGAGTTCGGGCGCGGTGAATTCAGGATCGGCTACCTCGACCATGCGCACGACGAGCTGGTGTACGTACCGCTCGATGAAGTACAGCGTGACCCGGACAGCCATTTCTGCTTCGAGGTGACGGACGAGGAAGGAATCGCGCACAGCGTGCCCTACCACCGCGTCAAGGAAGTGTGGAAGGACGGCGCCCTGATCTGGCGGCGGGAGCATTGATCCTGAAAAACAGTGAACCCTGGGAGAAAATTATGGCAACTCACATGAACGCGCTGCGCAGGCTGGCACTGGCTTGCTGTGCCGCGATGTTTGCCAGCTTGCTCATGGCGGCCACCATGCCTGCCCCGCAAAGCGCCACGGCAATCTTTGCGGGCGGCTGTTTCTGGTGCATGGAAGCCGACTTTGAAAAGCTGGACGGGGTGATCGCGGTGGAATCCGGTTACACCGGAGGGTCGGTGCCCAACCCGACTTATCAGCAGGTCAGCAAGGGCGGCACCGGGCATGCCGAAGCGGTGCGGGTTCGCTACGATCCGCAGCGCGTCAGTTATGAAAAGCTGCTCGACTACTTCTGGCGGCATATCGACCCGACCGTGAAGGACAGGCAATTCTGCGACGCCGGTTCTCAATACCGCAGCGCGATCTTTTATCAAAACGACACCGAGCAAAAATTGGCGCTATCCAGCAAGCAGGCGCTGGAAAAAAGCGGCCGATTCCCGCACATCTATACCGAGATCGTGGCCGCCGGCGCGTTCTATCCCGCCGAAGGCTACCATCAGGATTACTACAGGAAAAATCCCATCCGCTATGAATTCTATCGGCTGAATTGCGGCCGCGACGCGCGCATCAAGTCACTGTGGGATGACGTGCGGTAAGTCAAGCAGTGCATTGCGGATATTACGCCCGCTGGGTGGATGGCGCGACGAGTACAGCAAGGCGGCGGCATTGAAGCCGAGATAGACGAGATAGCTGAGCATATAAAGCAGCGCTGCCCGTTCCAGCGTCATCCCGCCGGCAAACAGCCACAGCAGCAGCGCAAAAAACGGCAGCGACAACATTTCTCCCGCCACGATCAGCCATGTGCGGTGCGCAGCAAACAGGCCGTACAGGAACAGCCACGCGGCGACGCGTATCCAGCAACCCAGCACGAACAGCGCGGCAGTTTCATTGCTCACTGCGAAGCGCGCATCATATAGTGTCGCCAGCATGGCGCGCTGGTTGAAGAAGACCAGCAGCAGCAGACACGCCGCCGGAATCAGCACGACCGCGCCCGCACGCAGCATTTCACTCTTGAATCGCGCCGAGCCGCAAGTGCTGCTCAGGCGCGGCAGAAAGATCAGCGACAGCACTCCGGCTGCCGTGGCAGTCACCCACTCCGTCGAGCGCCACAGTGCCTGGATGAACCCCACGTCGTTCCAGGACAGCATGCCGGACAGCATGACGCGCACCAGCAGTGTCGAGACCGGACTCATGATGCCGATGGCCAGGCCGACCGGCACGAACTTCGCCAGCTTTTGAAAATACTCCGCTTCCTCCGCCTGCCCGCCGCCAGCCTGCGACAGGCTGCGCAAATAGCGCCAGATCACACTGCCGATAATCATTAGCGCGCCGCATTGCACCAGCATCAGCCCGCGCAACGACAGCCCAAGCCATGCGCCCGCCGCCACCAGCAGCCAGACCATGCCGAGCAGCAGTGCCAGCAGCAACATGCGCTGCTGCTGGTGCTTGCCCAGCCAATAGGCGTTGAGCATGGCAGGAATGACCGCGATGCAGCCGGCCCATGCGGCCAGCAAAAACAGCAGTGCTTCGATTTTTTCCCGGGTGAACCACGCCGCAAGCCAGGGTGCGGCCAGCACCACAACCAGCACCGCGGCCAGTGAAGTGCCCAACCCCAGCCTGAGCGCGCTTTGCAGCAGGCTGCGCTCGTCGCGCGAGTCGCGCGCCTGGGTAATCATCACCGTCAATCCCTGCACGACTCCGTTGATTGCCACGCCGCTGACGAGGTCCAGCACGGATTGCAGTTGTGCCCACAGCGCGACCATGACAGGGCCGCCGACCAGTGCCAGCACCTTGTCCAGCCCCGCCCGCCCCAGCAGGTCGATCAGGATGATGGCGAACGCAGCCAGAACGCCTGGAATGGAAGTCAATGCAGTCCTCTGTGTGTCTTGAGTGAGCGTATGATTCTCCGCGCCTCTCCG
>JAGWMH010000105.1 GCA_028871775.1 Betaproteobacteria bacterium | reverse complement strand
GGCAATCCAGAGGGTCTCCGGTGTGTTGTGTAGAACTGGACTGCCACGGCCTTGCGGACTCGCAGTGACAGCCCTGGCGGGTTGTTCCGGTTCCAGGTTTATTTTCCAATAGCCATGCTGGAAATCTCGTTAATCATCGTTGTGCTGGTGCTGGTTATCGTGCTGCTGGTGATGCAGTACAGGCTGCCAGCGCGCGCTGCGCAGGTGCTGGAACAGCAGCATCGCGCCATGCTTACCGATTTGCATGACGGCCTGAACAAGCAGGGCGACCGCCTGATTGCAGCGCAGGCTGATCAGGCCGAACGGCTGCGCGCGGCGGTGAGCGAGGAGTTGCGCGTGACGCGTGAGGCACTGCAAGCCTTGCGTAGCGAAATGCTCACACAGACACTGGCGAAACTGTCCGAACAGGCGCGCGCCGATCAGGAGCTGATCCAGAATTCTTTCCGCAATGCCACACAGCATCTGGCGACCAGTATTGAGACCTTGTCCAAGACGGTGGATGGGCGGCTGGAGCAGATCGGAGGCAAGGTCAACGAGCGCCTGGACGAGGGCTTCAAGAAAACCAACGAGACTTTCGTCAGCGTGATGGCGCGACTGGCCACCATAGACGAGGCGCAGAAGAAGATCGACGGCCTCACCACCAACGTGGTGAGCCTGCAGGAACTGCTCGGCGACAAGCGTTCAAGAGGCGTATTCGGCGAAAGGCAACTGGAAGACCTGGTGCGCAACATCCTGCCGCCGCAATCCTATGCCATGCAATACACCTTGCCCAACGGCAGCCGTGCCGATTGCGTACTGATGCTGCCGGAGCCGACCGGCATGGTGGCGGTGGATTCCAAGTTTCCGCTGGAGAACTATCACCGCATGTTCGATGCGGGCCTGTCCGAGCAGGACAAGGCGCTGGCCACGCGCCAGTTCAAGGCGGATATCAAGAAACATGTGGATGACATCAGCAGCAAATACATCATTCCCGAGGTGACCTCGGACGGCGCGGTGATGTTCGTCCCCGCCGAGGCGGTGTTCGCCGAGATCCACGCGCATCATCCGGAGGTGGTGGACTATGCGATGCAGCGGCGCGTGTGGGTGGTGTCGCCGACCACGCTGATGGCGGTGCTGAACACCGCGCGCGCGGTGATGAAGGATGTGGAAACGCGCAAGCAGGTGCACATCATCAAGGACGAACTGGGCAAGCTGGGCAAGGATTTCGGACGATTCGAGGAACGCATGAGCGATCTTGCCAAGCACATCGGGCAAGCCAATAAGGACGTGGAGCAGATTCACATCAGCAGCCGCAAGATCACCGATCGCTTTGCGCAAATCGAGCGCGTGGAACTCGACCATCCGGTTGCGCTGCCACAGGTGAACAGTGAACCTTGAAAACAGTATGAAACTCGCAATCGCACAAATTAATTGCATCGTCGGCGACCTGGCCGGCAATGCCGCCAAGATTCTCGCCTATGCCGAGCGCGCAAAGCAGCAGGGCGCTGCGTTGCTGCTTACGCCCGAGCTGGGCCTGTGCGGCTACCCGCCGGAAGACCTGCTGTTGCGCGAAGGGTTCTATCATGCCTGTGAGCGGGCGTTGCATGAGCTTGCGCAACAGGTGCGGGGTATCAGCGTGGTGGTGGGGCATCCGCATCAGGTGGGCGAGAACCATTACAACGCCGCCTCGGTGCTGCGCGACGGCAAGATCGTCGCCACCTACCACAAGCATGCACTACCGAATCACAGCGTGTTCGACGAGGAGCGCTATTTCGAGCACGGGAAATCGCCATGCCTGTTCGAGATGGAGGGCATCCAGTTCGCCCTCAATATCTGCGCCGACATATGGGAGGAACACGCTGCGCGGCGCGCGCGCAAGGCCGGTGCACAGGTGCTGCTGGTGCTGAACGCTTCGCCCTACCATCTGGACAAGCAGTTGTCGCGCTACGAGGCTATCCGTGACCGCATCGGCGAAACCGGGCTGGCGGTGGTGTATGCCAATCTGGTGGGCGGACAGGATGAGCTGGTGTTCGACGGCGCCTCCTTCGCCATGGATGCACAGGGCAAGCTGACCCATCAGTTTGCCCACTTTGAAGAAACGCTGGGGCTGGTTGAAATTCGTGATGGGCAGTTGCTGGCGGGCGAGATGGTGCCCGCGCTCAGGCGCGAGGACAGCATCTACCGCGCGCTGTGCCTGGGAGTGAAGGACTATATCGGCAAGAACCGTTTCCCCGGCGTGTTGCTGGGTTTGTCCGGCGGCATAGATTCGGCGCTGACTCTGGCGGTGGCGGTGGATGCGCTGGGTGCGGGCAAGGTGCGCGCGGTGATGATGCCCTCGCCCTACACCGCGCAGATCAGCCTGGACGATGCGCGCGAAATGGCGTCCATACTCGGCGTACGCTACGACGTGCTGGACATCAGGCCGGCATTCGATGCCTACTTGGCCACCCTCGGCGGCCTGTTCGAGGGCAGGGCGGCAGACACCACTGAAGAAAACATCCAGGCGCGCATACGCGGCAATCTGCTGATGGCCCTGTCCAACAAGTTCGGCTCGCTGGTACTGACCACCGGCAACAAATCGGAAATGACCGTCGGCTATTGCACGCTGTATGGCGATATGGCGGGCGGTTTTGCGGTGCTCAAGGATGTCAGCAAGACCTGGGTGTACCGTCTGGCCAACTACCGCAACAGCCTGGGGCATGTGATTCCGGAGCGCATCATCACGCGCCCGCCGAGCGCGGAACTGAAGCCCAACCAGACCGACCAGGACAGCCTGCCGCCTTACGATGTCCTCGACGGCATCATGGCCTGTTACGTGGAAATGAATCTCACCATCGCGGAAATTATCGCGCGCGGCTATGCCGAGGTAGATGTGAGGCGGGTGGTGAAGATGATCTGCACCAACGAATACAAGCGCCGCCAGTCGCCGGTCGGCGTGCGCATCACTGACCGCGGTTTCGGCAAGGATTGGCGCTACCCGATCACCGTGCGCTATCAGGACGGCTTTTAGCCGGGTGCATGGATAGGCTATACTTGCTACATTATTCAATCAATTTTGCGGAGCAGCCATGAAAAGAATCGAAGCCATTATCAAACCGTTCAAGCTCGACGAAGTGCGCGAGGCCCTGTCCGAGCTGGGCGCCAGCGGCTTGACCGTGACTGAAGTGAAAGGCTTCGGGCGGCAAAAGGGGCATACCGAGCTGTATCGCGGCGCGGAATATGTGGTGGATTTCCTGCCGAAGATCAAGGTTGAGGTGGTAGTGAGTGCAGCCATATTGGATGCCGCCGTGGAAGCCATCATCAAGGCGGCGCACACCGGCAAGATCGGCGACGGCAAGATTTTCATCACCCCGGTGGAGCAGGTCATCCGCATTCGCACTGGTGAGACGGACGAAGCGGCAATCTGATTCCAGGCCGCACTCATTGCGATAGCCGTGTTGGCCGCGGCATTCGGCTCCTCACCGTACCGCTTTTGTACTGTTTCGTCGCCTCACGCCTTGCTCTCGCTTCGATTGCAGCCTGGAAGGTATCCGCTAACCTCCGGATTTCAATAGCACCAGCACC
Organism: Betaproteobacteria bacterium; assembly: GCA_028871775.1. Lineage (GTDB taxonomy): Bacteria > Pseudomonadota > Gammaproteobacteria > Burkholderiales > Gallionellaceae > CAITJF01. Next base: position 2,904 of record JAGWMH010000105.1, on the reverse strand, counting down.
GCGCCGCCGCCCCCCGCGTTCGGCGACGCTTCGCAGAACGCCAGCACTTCCGCGCACTGGGTCAGCCAGTGCCGCACGCGGGTTTTCAGTATCCCTTCGCCGCCGCCGGTATGCCATCCCTTGCCGTGTATCACGCACACGCAGCGCAGGCCGTGCTGCGTCGCATCGCGCAGGAATTCCAGCAGCAGTTTTCGCGCCGCATCGCTGCTGAAGCCGTGCAGGTCGAGGCTGTCCTGTATCGGAAATTGGCCGCGCCGCAGCTTGCGCAGCGTCATGCGCGATATTCCGGAGCGCATGAACTCGGTGAGCGGCGTGTCGCCCGCGCCGTGGTCGGACAGCGTGTCCTGAATTGGCGCAGGTTCGGGCTGGTGGGCGGGATGGGTTGAAAGGGGTGAATGTGGCGGCGATAAATGAGTTGCCGCGCGGTTGAGTGGCGCCAATGGAATGACGCCATCCAGCGCCTGCCGGAACAGCTCGGCATCAGGAGGGGCGGGCTGTTCCTTTTCTTTTTTCAATTCAGCACAGCGAGCATAGATATTTATCCGCATCCAGCGCCGCCATGCAGCCGGTCGCCGCGCTGGTGCAAGCCTGGCGGTAGATCTGGTCCTGCACGTCGCCCGCCGCGAACACGCCGGGAATGCTGGTGGCGGTCGCGTTGCCGGCCTGCCCGCCGCGCGTGACGAGGTAGCCGTTGTCCATTTCCAGTTGACCGGCGAACAGGTCGGTGTTGGGTTTGTGGCCGATGGCGATGAACACGCCGGTCAGCGCGATGTCCTGTGTCGCGCCGGTTTGCACATGCTTGATGCGCATGCCGGTTACGCCGCTGCCGTCGCCCAGCACCTCGTCCAGCACTTGGTGCAGTTGCAGCGTGATCTTGCCTTCGTTCACCTTTTCCATCAGGTGGTCAATCATGATGCGCTCGGCGCGGAAGGCGTCGCGCCGGTGCACCAGCGTGACATGGCGCGCGATGTTGGCCAGATATAACGCTTCTTCCACGGCTGTGTTGCCGCCGCCAATCACCGCCACATCCTGTCCGCGATAGAAGAAGCCGTCGCAGGTTGCGCAACCCGACACGCCCTTGCCCATGAATTTTTCTTCCGAGGGCAGGCCGAGGTATTGCGCCGAGGCGCCGGTGGCGATGATCAGCGCATCGCAGGTATAGCTGCCTGCGTCGCCCACCAGCAGGAACGGATTCTGTTGCAGCCTGGCGGTGTGGATGTGGTCGAAAATGATTTTCGTGTTGAAGCGTTCCGCATGCTGCTGGAAGCGCGCCATCAGCTCCGGGCCTTGCACGCCGTTGGGGTCGGCGGGCCAGTTGTCCACCTCGGTGGTGGTCATCAGCTGGCCGCCCTGCGCCATGCCGGTGATCAGCACCGGGTTGAGATTGGCGCGCGCCGCATACACGGCGGCAGTGTAACCGGCGGGGCCGGAGCCGAGGATAAGGAGGCGATGGTGCTGGGCGGGTTTTTCCATGACGGGGCTTTCTGCTCAAATTGCAAACGAGGATGAAATTTAACAGTGGCGCGCCTGCCTGTCGAGTAAAATGCGCGGGTTATGATTTTCCGCCTGTTATTCGCCCTGTTGCTGCTGCTTGCCGTGCCGTGCGTGCGTGCGGCTGATCTGCCCGGCATCCCCAAGTTCATTGACGAGATGGTGGCCAAACACCAGTTCAAGCGCGACGAACTGGTGCAGATATTCCAGCGCGCGCAGCATCGCCAGGCCGTCATTGACGCCATTTCCACACCCGCCACCATCAAGCCCTGGCCGGAATACCGCGCCCTTTTCATCAATCCCAAGCGCATCAGCGGCGGGCTGCAATTCTGGCAGAGCTATGCGGAGGCGCTGCAACGCGCGGAAAAACAATACGGCGTGCCGCAGGAAATCATCGTCGCGCTGATCGGCGTGGAGACCATGTACGGCAACAACGCCGGCAAATACAGCGTGCTCGACGCGCTGACCACGCTGGCATTCGATTATCCGCGCCGCGCCGATTTTTTCCGCGGCGAGCTGGAGCAATACCTGCTGCTGGCGCGCGACCAGGATTTCGAACTGTTCAAGGTACAGGGCTCTTATGCGGGCGCGATGGGCATCCCGCAATTCATGCCGAGCAGCTACCGCAAGTATGCGGTGGATTTCAGCGGTGACGGCAAGATTGATTTGCTGCGCGATCCGGTGGACGCTATCGGCAGCGTGGCGAACTATCTCAAGCAATACGGCTGGCTGAATGGCGAGCCGGTGGCGGTACGCGCAAGCACCGGGGAAAACGGGCATGCGGGGAGCCTTGCAGAATCACATACCATGGCGGTATGGGCTGCTTCCGGCGTGCAGCCGGACAAACAGATTGAGGCAGACAAGACTGCGCGCCTGATTGATTTCACGGTGGCGGAAGGCAAGGAATATTGGCTGGCGTTCAACAACTTTGATGTCATCACCCGCTACAACAACAGCGACTTCTACGCCATGTCGGTGCACCAGCTCGCCGAGGCGCTGCGCGACGCACGCAATTGAAAATCCCGATGTGCGCTCTGCTCGAATGCGGCGTCAGGGTGGATGCGTGATTGCAAGACCTGACCCAGCATGCGGGTTATTGTCATTTATCGGGGTTTTTCTTGTGGCCTAAATGAGCGCCAATTAAACCACCCACCAAAGCGCCGACAGGGCCAGCGAGCGCCCCAATTGCAGCACCTGCAGCGCCACCAGCCAATGCATTTGAAGTCTTCGCCTCCTTTCGCTTTTCAGTGGAGAGAGGAGCGCGAGATTTACCATTCTTTGCTCGAGCGCTCGCTGTGCTTGAAGCGCCCTTGGAGCGATTACAGCTAATACATGCGGGGTAGAGATTATTCAGCCGGTGAGTGCCGCCCTTAACTTTTGGGTTTGAGTGCTCGACTTCCCATGCTCCACGAG
>JAGWMH010000104.1 GCA_028871775.1 Betaproteobacteria bacterium | reverse complement strand
AAATAATCCGCCTTGGCGCGCCCGTGCTTGCGGTTGATGAAGTCTTCCACCATGCCCGATTCCAGCGGCCCCGGACGGTACAGCGCGACCAGCGCCACGATGTCCTCGAAGGTATCTGGTTGCAGGCGGCGGATGAGGTCCTTCATGCCGCGCGACTCCAGCTGAAACACCGCCGTGGTGTTATAGGCCTTGAGCAGGTCGTAGGTGGGCTTGTCCTCAAGCGGAATTTCTTCCAGCCTGAAAGGAGCAGTGCCGTCAGCCATGCGCGCAATGTGGCGCATCGCCCAGTCAATAATGGTCAGCGTGCGCAGCCCCAGGAAGTCGAACTTTACCAGGCCGATTTTTTCCACGTCGTCCTTATCCAGCTGGCTGACCGTGTTGTCGCTGCCCTCGGTGCAATACAGCGGACAGAAGTCGGTGAGCTTGCCCGGCGCGATCAGCACGCCGCCGGCATGCATGCCGACATTGCGCGTCAAATCCTCAAGCCGCTCGCCGAGCTCGAGCAGCTCTTCCACGCCCTCTTCGCTGTTGATGACGGCATTGAATTCCGGCTCCAGCTCGCGCGCTTTTCTCAGCGATACCGGTTTCACGCCTTCCAGCGGCACCAGCTTGGACAGGCGGTCGCACAGGCCGTAAGGAAAATCCAGCACGCGCCCGACATCGCGGATCACCGCCTTGGACGCCATGGTGCCGAAGGTGGCGATCTGCGACACGCTTTGCGCGCCGTATTTCTGCTTGACGTATTCGATCACGCGTTCGCGCCCGTCCTGGCAGAAGTCCACGTCGAAGTCCGGCATGGAAACACGCTCCGGGTTGAGGAAGCGTTCGAACAGCAGCGCGTAACGCAACGGGTCGAGGTCGGTGATGCCGAGGCTGTATGCCACCAGCGAACCCGCGCCGGAGCCGCGTCCCGGGCCGACCGGCACGCCGTTGGGGAATTCCCCGGAGCGGTAGGCCTTGGCCCAGCGGATGAAATCCGCCACGATCAGAAAGTAGCCGGGGAAGCCCATCTTGATGATGGTCGCGATCTCGAATGCCAGACGTTCGGTATATTCCTGCATCTTCGCCGCGCGCGTGGCTTCGTCCGGAAACAGTTGCGCCATGCGCTGCAGCAGGCCGCGTTCGGACTCCGTGCGCAGAAAATCATCCAGGCTCTCGCCGTTGGGCGTGGGGAAATCCGGCAGGCGCGATTTGCCCAGCACCAGAGAAAGATTGCAGCGGCGCGCGATTTCCACGCTGTTCTGCAACGCTTCCGGCAGGTCGGCGAACAGCTCCGCCATTTCCTGTTGCGTCTTGAAATACTGCTGCGCGGTAAATTTCTTGGCGCGGCGTTTGTCGTTGAGCACATAGCCTTCGGCGATGCACACGCGTGTCTCGTGTGCCTTGTAATCGTCCACACTGAGGAATTGCACCGGGTGGGTGGCCACCACCGGCAGCGCCAGTTCCGCAGCCAGCCGGGCTGTTTCGCGCAGATGCGCTTCCTCGCGTGCAAGTCCGCTGCGCTGCACTTCCAGGTAATAGCGCCCGGGGAACAGCGCTGCCCATTCCAGCGCGAGCTGGCGAGCCGTCGCCTGGTTGCCGTTCAGCAGCGCCACCCCAATCTCGCCGAGGTGCGCACCGGACAAGGCAATCAAACCGTCCGTTCCATTACTCAGCCATCGCTTGCGTATCTCCGGACGGCCGCGATACTGGTTTTCCTGATAGGCGCGCGTGAGCAGGTCGCACAGGCGCAGATATCCCGCGTGGGACTGGCACAGCAGCAGCAGCCGGTACGGCTGCTCGCGCTCGGCTTCATTGCTGATGAACACGTCGCAGCCGGTGATGGGCTTGATGCCGCTACTGCGTGCTTCCTGATAAAACTTGACCAGGCCGAACACGTTGTTGAGGTCGGTCAGCGCGAGCGCGGGCATTGCATCCTGTTTTGCGGCGTCAACCGCCTCCGGAATACGCACTATGCCATCGGCAATGGAGTACTCGCTGTGCAGGCGCAGGTGAATGAATGAGGGTTGTGGCATGGCGGCGAGGTGACGGTTTCTGCATGAATTTTACCACCGCCGCTGCCGCAAAAATCCGAAAGATGTTTCCCCTTGATGCGGCTCAGGAAAGTGCTGAAAAGGCCTAAGCTTATAAAGTTGAAAACAATTGTTATGCTCAGCCTGCACCTCAATGTCGAGTACAATACAGCTCAAGCCGGAACATGAATATAATTGCGGCTTACGTTCAGGAAGACCATGGATACCATTCTGCTGCTTAAAGCCGCCATTCTCGGCATCGTCGAGGGACTCACCGAATTTCTGCCCATCTCCAGCACCGGCCACCTGATCCTGGCGGGCGACCTGCTCGACTTCAACGACGAGAAGGGCAAGGTGTTCGAGATCGTGATTCAGTTCGCCGCAATTCTGGCGGTGTGCTGGGAATACCGCGCAAAGATTGCCGCAGTGATCAGCGGCCTGTCGCGCGAACAGGCGGCGCAGCGCTTTGCGGCCAATCTCCTCGTCGCTTTCATGCCTGCCGCCGTGCTGGGGCTGCTGTTCGCCAGCAAGATAAAACAGTATCTGTTCGCGCCGCTGCCGGTGGCGCTGGCTTTCATTGTCGGCGGCCTGTTCATCCTGTGGGCGGAAAAACGCGATCACAAGATCACCGTCGAAGCGGTGGACGGCATGAGATGGAAGGATGCGCTGAAGGTGGGCTGCGCGCAGGCATTGGCGCTGATTCCCGGAACATCGCGTTCCGGCGCCACGATTATCGGCGGGTTGTTCTTCGGCCTGTCGCGCCGCGCCGCGACGGAATTTTCATTCTTCCTCGCCATCCCCACGCTGTTTGCCGCGACGGTTTATGAAGTGGTGAAATACCGCCACCTGTTTCATGCGGAGGATTGGAGCATGTTTGCGGCGGGCGGCATCACTTCATTCGTCAGCGCCTTCCTGTGCGTGCGCTGGCTGCTGCGCTACATCAGCCGCCACGACTTTACATTGTTCGCCTGGTATCGCATCGTGTTCGGGCTAGTAGTGCTGGCGACGGCATATGGCGGTGTGGTGAACTGGTCGGCGGCGTAGCCCGCAGAATGGTTGGCCTTGCCAGCTGACTGATGAAACGACAACTATTCCTGCTCCCACGGCAACCCGCACGCACGCCAGCCGTTCAGCACGTTGCGGTGCCCATCCGCATTCTTGTCGCCCTCGAAGCCTTCCAGCACGTTGTAGCAGTTGGCATAACCCGCCTGGGTGGCGGTGATGGCGGCGCTGTGCGAGCGGACACCGCTGCGGCAGATGAACATCACCAGCGCTTCCCTGTCCACAATCTGCTCGAGCTGCGCAATGAAATGCGGATTGCGCTTCATGCCGGGGTAGATTTCCCATTCGATTTCCACTGCATCGGAGATGCGGCCCACCCAGTCAAACTCGGCGCGCGTGCGCACATCCACCAGCTTGGCGCCGGGCGCGGACTGCATGATTTCGTAAGCCTCATCCGGCAGCAGCGCGCCTTCATACGGCAGGTTCATTTCTTTGGCGCGCTGCTGCGCAGTGTTCAGAATCTCGGTGATTTTACCCATTGCGTCTCCGCTTGATGTTTAATATGTAAACTGCAAATGTTATTCTGTGCGACATGACTGAATAGTAGCGCAATCGTAATGAAAAATCACACCCACTCGCATACTCACAGCAAATCCGCCGCTTTCGAGCCTGTCCGCCCGGAGCGCTTCGCCGCCGCGCAGAAAAGCACGTGGATCAGCATTCTCATCAATTTGCTGCTGACGATGCTGCAAGTGGTGGCGGGTTATTTCGGACGTTCGCAGTCCCTGATGGCGGATGGCCTGCATTCACTGTCCGACCTGTTTGCCGACATCATGGTGCTGTTTGCCAACTGGCATGGCAACCGTCATGCCGATGCCGACCATCCCTACGGCCATGCGCGCATAGAAACCGCCGCCACGCTCATCCTTGGCGTGGCATTGGCGGCGCTGGGCGTGGCGCTGCTGATTGCGGCCGGGATGCGCCTGCAACATCCCGCACAGGTGCAACCCGTGCATCCATTCACGCTCTGGATTGCGCTCATCGCGCTGGCGGCCAAGGAGGGCATGTTCCGCTACATGCTGGCGGTAGCCAAACGCGTGCGCTCGCAAATGCTCATCGCCAATGCCTGGCATGCGCGCTCCGATGCGGCGTCATCACTGGTGGTCGTGGCAGGCATCTCCGGCAACCTGATGGGTTACACCTTCCTTGACCTGGTCGCCGCCGCAGTAGTGGGGGCGATGATTGCGCATATGGGCGGCAAATTTGCCCTGGAGGCGCTGGCCGAACTGATTGACACCGGCCTTTCCGCCGAAGAGGTGGAAGCCATCCGCGCCACGCTGCAGTCAACGCCCGGCGTGCGCGGGCTGCATGACTTGCGCACGCGCAAGATGGCCGACCATGCGCTGGTGGATGCGCACATTCTCGTCGATCCGAAGATCAGCGTATCCGAAGGCCACCACATCGCCGAGTCGGCGCGCCAGGCGGTGTTGCGCCAGCACCACGTGATGGACGTGATGGTGCATATTGATCCGGAAGACGATATGGAGGTTGCACCCAACGCCCACCTGCCATGCCGCGGAGATTTGCTCAAGCATTTGGCTGAACGCATCGGCGATGGCATACCGCTCGATGGCCGCGTCATGCTGCATTATCTGGATGGCAAAATTGACGCCGATCTGTTTCTTGATCAGGCGGCTTACTATGATCCCGCCGAGATTGAGGCGCTACAGCATAAGTGCGCCGAAATCATGGTGGCAGATCCTTATTTCCGCGCCATCCATTTGCATTGCAGCTTCGCACAAGAATAGTGCGCTCAATTAACGAACGCCCCACTTCAGGGCGCACATATTCATCCAGTTAACCTGACGAATATGGCAAAATACGCACTTTAGGACTGAAAAGTCCATGGCATACTTCATGCTAAAAGTTTATGCCATGTTTACCCAGTTTCAGTTAGCTTAAATTTCCGGTTTATTTTTTGGTTTGGTCGTTACGTTCAGGGGAGAAAGTTATGTCGAAGTCAGCAGCTGATGTTCTGAAGTTAATTAAAGACAATGAGGTTAAATTTGTTGACCTGCGCTTTACCGATACACGCGGCAAAGAGCAGCACGTTTCCATCCCCGCGCACGTGGTATCGGACAGCGACGACTGGTTCGATAACGGCCATGCCTTCGACGGCTCATCCATTGCCGGATGGAAAGGCATACAGGCATCCGACATGTTGCTGATGGCTGACCCTGACTCCGCTTTTGTTGACCCGTTCATGGATGAAACCACGCTGGTGCTGAGCTGCGACGTGGTGGAACCTGCCGATGGCAAGGGCTACGACCGCGACCCGCGCTCTATCGCCAAGCGCGCCGAAGCCTTCCTGAAGAGCAGCGGCATCGGCGACACCGCCTATTTTGGCCCGGAACCCGAATTCTTCATTTTTGATTCGGTCAACTGGCAAGTGGACATGTCCGGCTGTTTCTGCAAGGTACATTCCGAAGAAGCCGCCTGGGCTTCCGCAGAAAAATTCGATGGCGGCAACACCGGCCACCGCCCCACTGTCAAGGGCGGCTATTTCCCCGTGCCGCCGGTTGATTCGCTGCAGGACATCCGCTCCGCCATGGTGCTGGCGCTGGAAGAGATCGGCGTGCCTGTCGAGGTGCATCACCACGAAGTGGCGACTGCCGGGCAGTGCGAAATCGGCACCAAGTTCAGCACGCTGGTGAAACGCGCCGACCAGACCCAGAAGCTGAAATATGTGGTGCACAACGTCGCGCACCAGTATGGCAAAACTGCGACCTTCATGCCCAAACCCATTGTCGGCGACAACGGCTCCGGCATGCACGTGCATCAATCCATCTGGAAGGGCGGCAAGAACCTGTTTGCGGGCAACGGTTATGCCGGGCTGTCCGAGCTGGCGCTGTACTATATCGGCGGCATCATCAAGCACGCACGCGCATTGAACGCCATCACCAATCCCGGCACCAACTCCTACAAGCGTCTGGTTCCCGGCTTTGAAGCCCCGGTGAAACTGGCTTACTCGGCGCGCAACCGCTCCGCCTCGATCCGTATTCCCTTCGTGCAGAGCGACAAGGCGCGCCGTATTGAAGTGCGTTTCCCGGATCCGACCGCCAATCCCTATCTGGCCTTCACCGCCATGATGATGGCCGGCTTGGACGGCATCCAGAACAAGATTCACCCTGGCGACCCCGCCGACAAGAATCTGTATGACCTGCCACCGGAAGAGGACGCGAAGATCCCGACCGTGTGCTCCAGCCTCGACCAGGCTCTCGGCTATCTCGACAAGGACCGCGAGTTCCTGACCCGTGGCGGCGTGTTCTCCAACGATTTCATCGATGCCTACATCGAGCTGAAGATGGAGGAAGTAACCCGCTTCCGCATGACCACCCATCCGGTCGAGTACGACATGTACTACAGCCTGTAAGCAGCCATTG
>JAGWMH010000103.1 GCA_028871775.1 Betaproteobacteria bacterium | reverse complement strand
TTAACAGAAGTTTTTCCGTGTAAATATCGGTCTTTGAGTAAATCCCTGCGCCCCACAGAGAAAGATCGAAAATCCGATTATGAAAGATAGCTCCGTTAGGCTCGGATTTAGGCATAAGGGCGGCCTTCCAATCCACGGAATATCGCGAATGCTGCCTTCTGTCCGATTTACGTCGCTCTGTAATCATTGCCTGCCTCAGCAGGATCATCCCGGGTAAAACAATTAAATGGGCCGCCCATTAGCTGCGCCTTGAATGGGTTGTTTGAATTTCCAAAAGGGCTCAGGTTCCGTTCCCATGTCGCTGAGAAACGATTGCGATGCTGGCCCATTTGATGTCACGCATAGGATCAGTGTACCCCACTCGTGCCAGATGGGGTGCCCAAAACTCGTATATTTTCGTCCTGAATCATGTGAGAATTGCAAAGCAAACCTAAGCGAGTGATCAAACTATGGATAATCTCATCGAGGTCAACGACCTGCATTTTTCTTATGGCCAGCTCAAGGTGCTGAAGGGCATCAATTTCACGATCCCGCGCGGGAAGGTCGTCGGAATAATGGGCACCAGCGGATGCGGAAAATCCACGTTGCTGCGCCACTTCACTGGCCAGTTGCGCCCGTTGCGGGGCAGCGTGAAATTCATGGGGCAGGTTGTCCACCAGCTCAGCACCGACGAACTGTACAAAATGCGCCTGAAAATGGGCATGATGTTTCAGGTCAGCGGCTTGTTCACCGACATGTCGGTTTACGACAATCTGGCCTTCCCCTTGCGGGAGAACACCGATTTGCCGGAAGAGGTCATCAAGGATCTGGTGCTGATGAAGTTGCATGCCGTCGGATTGCGCAATGCCAGGAACCTGATGCCGACCGAACTGTCGGGTGGCATGGAACGCCGCGTGGCGCTGGCGCGGGCGATCGCCACCGATCCCGCGCTGGTCATGTACGACGAGCCTTTCGCCGGCCTCGACCCGATCTCGCTCAACACCATCGCCAACCTGATCCGCACGCTGAACGATGCGCTCGGCACCACCTCGATCGTGGTCACCTATGATCTGATGTCCTCACTCAAGGTCGTCGATTATTTGTATTTCATCCATAACGGCGTGGTGGCTGCGCAAGGTACCGTGAATGAAATGCTCAACTCGCAAGACCCCGCCGTCCACCAGTTCCTGCATGCCGAGCCGGACGGCCCGATTGCCTTCCAGTACTCCAGCAAACACTATATGGATGATTTGAAGACCAGGGCCTGACACCTTGCTGGAGTGTTGTCAGGTCAGGACAATTGCGGTGCTGTCACCATCCGTCAGGACTATCGCGATGCCGCCCCCTTAATTCGCTCTCCTTTTCGCTAGAAAAGAGGGTGCATAGGCTTGTCAAACCATAGCCGTTTACGTTCGGGTCCGTATGTGCCGATCAACTTCCATTTGCCGGCTTCCTTGACCAGCACATGATCCTGGTTAGTCCAGTTATCAATAGTAATGAGCCTTTCCTTAGGGTCAGGCGAACCCAGCAAGAGGCCGCTGCACTGAAAAACAACCATGTTTTTATCGGACGAAGCTTTTCCGAGTTTCATGTTGTGTTGCATTGCCATCTTTTCAAATCTGGAAAAAATCCTTTCCCATATTTGCCTTGCAGATTTTTTGTCATGATCGCCGTCGCTATAGTTGTCTGAATATAGCGCCATAAGAGCTTCCAGGTCTTTTGTTTCAATGGCCTGTTCCGCTGAATGGAAAAACGTCATCACCTCATTGTAGGTCTGTTCTCCCAGCTGTTGCTTCGCAGCAGGGTCGACGTGCATGGAAAATTTTTCCGAGAATTGAGGTTCCGCCCCACTGGCGGTCCCTGTAAAGATGGATGCGGCAATCAAGACAGATGCGCCGCACATTATGGCCAGACGGTTCATCGTGTTCGTGCAATGTATACGTAATAACATGGCTGTCTCCTTGTAATAGTTATGCGGTAGTACGCTCCGCCTATTCAGGAAAAGAATCGGGGGGCGTAATATGCTGCCAACCTTGCCCACTCAACGTCTTCAGGAAAGCCACCAGGTCCGCTTGCTCCCCCTTTGTCAGCTCCAGCTTGGTTAACTCTGTATCAGGAGAAGGCTTTCCCGGATCATTCCTTTTTTCATAATACTCCAGCATTTGCTCCAATGTAAGTTTCGGGCGCCTCATTTCAACATCCAGGAACGGATTGGCAATGCCTCCCATGTTGTAGAAAGCCACCGTTTCTTCCAGTGTCGCAAAAGCCCCGTTGTGCATATAGGGAGCGGTACCGGCAATCTCCCTGAGTGTAGGCGTCTTGAAGGCGCCAATATCCTGTTCGTTGTGGGTGACCTTGTAACGGCCAAGATCAACAAGGGTGGCATCCCAGCCTACGCCAATATTGTGATATTTCTCATCGGTAAAATTCGGCCCGCTATGGCATTGCGAACAACGCGCCTTGCCTTCAAAAAGCGCCAGGCCGCGCTTTTCAGCCTGATTGAGAGCCTGCTGATTTCCCGCCTTGAATACATCATATTTGGCATTGCCGGAAACCACTGTGCGTTCAAACGCAGCGATGGCCTTGGCCAGGTCGTCTATATTCACATCCCTAGCAAAGACCCTCTTAAACCAGCTTTTGTATCCCCTGATATCGCCCAATTTTTTAACGAGCAGTTCGTGGCTGGGCATGGCCATCTCTCTTGGGTTAATCAGAGGTGCCTTGGATTGTTCCTCCAGCGAGTTCGTTCTGCCATCCCAGAACTGACCTCTGGAAAATGCCCGGTTGATAATCGTGGGTGCATTTCTGTCCCCTGCCTGTAAACCCACCCCCAGAGATACTTGGCGCTTATCAGAAAAGGCAGCCTGTGGAGAATGGCATGAAGCACAGGAGACGGTATTGTCGCTGGAAAGACGAGGGTCAAAAAAAAGGGAGCGGCCTAACGCCACTTTATCTTTGTTTATCGGGTTATCCGGGGGCAGATAAAAATCCTCCCGGTTCAGCCCTGTCGGCAATTCAAGTTCAAAATCCTCAAACTTCATCGTCTGTGAAGCGGGCACAGGGCTTTCAGCCAATACATTGCCCGCGAAAAGGACGACCAGCAGGAAGCTATGAGCAATTCCCCTGTAAATGCCATTACCACCACGGCGTGCATCAAGGCGAAATGGTTTGATCATCTCGATACTCCTTTGAGGTAATCAAAGAGGCCAGATCAGCTTCGCAATTGTTTTTCTGAAGCCCTTTCATCGGCCCCTCCAGATCAATAAGATATCGCCCCTCTAAATTCGTTCAGGGTTTCCGGAATAATTCGTCGAGCGGATTCTTGGCTGCGGGGGCGCTGCCGGAAACGCGCTTCGCCGCGAACTCCTCTTCGATGTTGTCGCGATAGTAGCTCCAGGCCGCCCCCGAGCTGCTGAACCGGCGCCAGGTATCCTCGCCGACGCCGCTGTACTGCAGCGTGCTGCCGTCGTCGAGCTGGATCTGCAGCAGCCGGGCGCGCGCATCGTAGCCGATGGCGCGCAACCTGCCCGAATTGATCTTCTTCATTTCCATAATGTCATCCTGGGACTATTTTGAGACTGATCCCTTTGATTCTTGCGCTGTCATTCCTGATGCCTGATCGAAGCAGATTGAGCCATACGCTCTTTTCTGAACCGGTCTAGATGTGCCGCCTTACCTTGATGGCGATGGTGCCGACGCCCAGGAAAGCGACGCCCATGAGAACGAGCGTGACGGGCCAGCCCAAAGAATTGGCGAAATGCTTTGCGGTGTAAAACCCGATGAAGCCGAGCATGGCAATGACAGTGGTGAACAACAGCGCCCGGCTTTGCAGCACCACGCAGGCATAGAGCATGGACGCGGTTATTGCGAGATAGACAAGTTCGACGGGCGTGTTATGCACGAGATCGAACAAGCCGCTATAGGCCATGATCGAGCCGACGAAATAGCCGAGACCCGCCAGGCCCGGATATCGCCCCGCCTTCTGCAGGCCATAGGCAGCAGAAATTACGCATATGCCCGTGAGCAGGCCCGCCCAGTCGGCGGAGGCAGACATCGCGATGCGGTCGAACAGGCCGCCGTTCATCCAGCAGATCGCGATAAGCAAGGCGGGTGCTGCGAGCACACGGTGAGCCGTGTCTTCAAGCGCGGTGGCGACCAGGAACAGCGAAGCGCCCAGGACTATGGCGATGTAAGCCATCGGGACGTTAAGCAGATCGAGGCCCACCTGCATGAAGCCGTAAACAAAAAACAGCGCCGTGAATGCCAGCACCGTGAGCCGGTATTTGCCGAACAGCGCGCCCTGATGCAAGGCCATCACGCCGAATACGAAGAGCACTGCGGCACGCCAGTTCTTGCCATGCGGGTACACCTCGTGGATCAGCACGAACCAGCCGCCGGTCATCATGAACACCGAGGCCAGCGCAAGCGGCAGGATGAGTTTCGGATATTTATTCTCATACAGCGCGGAAACCAGCACGATGAGCAGAAGGTAGCCCACGCCCAGCGTCACCAGAACCCGCATCACGCTGCCCATGCTCACCCAGAACGTGCCGATATAGGTGCTGATGCCTGCGAGAATGAAAATCGAACCAAGATAGATGAATAGAGTCTTGGCGATGTCGCCCCTGCTGCGCCGGGCTTGCTCAGGCCGCAAGGCGGCAGGCGCATGAAAGGCGGCTTCCACTTCGGCGGGCGTGATGTCGTAGTTGCGCATGAGCCGCGCGATGCTCTCCAGCGCGCTGGCCTTATCCGTTACGCCCGATGCACCGAGGATTCCAGCCAGCAGCGGCCAGCCCCACCAACCGCCGCCTATCAGCACGAATATGACGATAAGGAGCAACAGCCAGATCATGGCGATACTACCCAGCCGATGAAGCGGGTGTTATTGCCGTAATACATATTGGCGGCATATGGCAGGCGGATGCTGCGCCCTTTTTTCGTCAGCACTGCGTCGTTGCGGTAGCGCGAGGAATAAAACAGGCCGGTGAAGACATCGCCCGAATAGCCATTCGGCCCCGCACTGAATTCATATCCATCCGGTGCAACGCTGGACGAATCAATCGTCAGCCCTGCCAGATCGGGAACCTCGATCGGCGTGATTTTTGCAGCCGCCTCGGGTGTGACGGGACTTTGCCCGGGCGGCGCAAGGCCGGGCGGCAGCATGATGGCGATTTCCTTCACCGCCCCGGTCTTGGGGCTGTAACGCCAGAGGCGCGGTCTCTGGTAACCCGCTGAACTGCCCTGGTAGACAACCTGAACCTTCCGGTTCACGACGGAGATTTGCACCCCGTTCGGGTAAGTGTAGTATTCCGTCGCATAAAGCACGTCGTATTGCGGGGGCTCCACCAAGAGGGCGGGAATCCCCGAAATCAGCAGGAACGCAACAACGAGCAGCAGGGGCAAACCCAGGCCAAAAGCGATGGTAGGGTTTTCGCGGAGGAATGATTTCATGCTGGAGCACTCCTTTGTGATGGCGGCTTGATTGAGTTGCGCCAATAGACCGGCAGGACGCTGCCGATTATCCCTGCCCGTTATGCTCCGGTCAAACTGCTCCCGGTCATTCCCAGCCTCGCTGTCGGGGCTGTCCAGCGGCCCATGAGATCAGGCCGGGGAACAGATTATTCCTGAACCGTCAGCGGCTCGCCGATTGCGTAGAACTGCCCGCCTGCCACGTAATGGAGGCTGCGCCAGGAAGGGTCGGCATCCTTGAAATGCCACCGCCCGTTGCTGAACACCCGTGTATCGGCCCACGCCGCGACCACCTCGCCGATGAACAGATCATAGGCCTGCTGGTTGTGCGGCTCGGAGATGAGTTTGCAGGCGAGCCAGGCCGAGCAGCCCGCGACGAACGGCAGGTCGTGGCCTTTGATGCCGAACAGCCCCACGCCGCATTTCTTCAGCTTGTGCGGGTCATCGTTCAGGCTGAGATTGCCCACGGCGTGCGTGAGCTGCAACTGCGCCGCCGTGGGCACCTGCACGACGAAGGCGCCGCTTTGCTCGATGAGCGCGCGCGTCTTCGAGCTCTTGTCCAGCACCACCGTCAGCTTGGGCGGCGCGAAGTCCAGCGCACAGGCCCACGCTGCCGCCATCACGTCGTCTGTACCCGCGTGGCGCGCAGACACCAGCACCGTGGGGCCGTGGTTGATGAGCCGGTAGGCCTTCTGCAGCTCGACCGGGGAAATATGAGTATCCATGTTGGGTCATTAATCCTTTTTAAAGAAACGCTGAATAAGTATGTCATCGCGAGGAGCGAAGCGACGTGGCGATCCATAACCATGTGTTCTTTTAGGCTTTCTGGATTGCTTCGCTGCGCTCGCAATGACGGCTTTGGACTTGTTCAGCGTTTCCTTAATTATTATCTCGTGCCCGGCAGCCAATCGGCCAGCCACGCGGGAAGCGGCAGAGGTTTCCGGAATGATGCCCGCGACGGAATACAAGATACCAGAGCCGGATTCTTTCTGACGAACGGCGACGAAGAAAATCAAAAACAAATCACTCCGCTACCTTTGGGGGTAACGCTTCAGTGCAGATCAAATTCATCCCCAAGGGATGCACTCGCGATTTCAATTTCGCCCATGATTTTTTTCCAA
>JAGWMH010000102.1 GCA_028871775.1 Betaproteobacteria bacterium | reverse complement strand
AACGTTTCAGAGAATCGTTATAAGGTCTTTGAGAGGGATGGATATAAATGCCATTATTGCGGAAAGCAACTGACGAGGTTCAGCGCAACCCTTGATCATATTCAGCCTGTCTCGAAAGGCGGAGATAACTCATTTGAAAACCTTGTCACTGCCTGCTTGCATTGTAATGCGGAGCGGGGAAACAAACCGGTCATGGATTTTGTTACCCAGAATTAACCAAAGTAGGCCGACCGAATTAATTTGAGAGCATAAGCAAAGCCCGCATTAGCGGGCTTTTTCATTATAGGATATCGTCCACCTATCTAAACGAGGTGCAGTCATGAAACTACGCATATTGATCCTGGGCTACGGCGAAATGGGGCACGCCATGGAGCATCTGCTGGCTGGGAGGCACGATGTGCGAATCTGGAGCCTAGATGGGGTGAAGGGCCGCACTTCGACGCTGGAGGATGAGGTACCCTGGGCGCAGGTGATCCTGTTTTGCCTGCCGGTGAATCCGCACCATGAGATCGCCAGCCGCATCGCGCCTTATCTTGCGCAGGATAGCTTGTGCCTGACCATCGCGAAGGGGCTGGATGAATCGGGGCGCACGGCGGCGCAGGTGTTCGAATCCATATTTGCGGGCAAGCATCACTACGGGGTGGTGTATGGCCCGATGATCTCGGAGGAGCTCAGGGCGGGGCGGCATGGTTTTGCCGATGCGGTGTTATCCGACGCGGCGGATTTTGACGTGATACACAGCCTGTTCCGCGGCAGCACGCTGGTGTGCCAGCAGGCATCGGACATGCACGGCAGGAGCTGGTCGGTGATCCTGAAGAATGTGTATGCGATCATGTTCGGCGTGACGGATGAGTTGAAGCTGGGAAAAAACATGCGCGGGCATCTGATGGTCGCCGCGATCGCGGAGTTGTCCGGCATCGTGCAATCATTCGGCGGGCAGGCGCACACGCCCTACAGCTACGCCGGACTGGGCGACCTGATGACGACAGGCACCAGCGAGGATTCGCATCACCATACGCTGGGGCGGCAACTGGTGCGCGGCGAGTGGTCTGACATCTCCGGCGAGGGGGTGCATACCTTGCGGATGGTGGAGAAATATCACCTGTTCGATTGGCGCGCCTACCCGCTGTTTTCGCTGGTGCGCGGCATCGTCACTCAGCCTGCGACGCTGGATGAACGAGTGGGGGATTACCTGAGGCAGCTGCGCGAGACGGAGAGTTGCGCGATCTGAGCCGGTGCCGACTCCATGTGTCCGCGCGGGTCAGGTGTTGCCGACCATCTTCCCTGCCTCGGCGATGCTGGAGATCTTGCCGAGCACGTTGTTCAAGTCTTTCACCTTCGCTTCCAGCCCGGCCGCTTTATCCGCCGCCGCAGCCGACCTGGCCTGTTCCTGCTTGAGGCTTTCTCTTAGCTGCTCGATCGTTTTCAATTGATCGAACGATCTCTTCTTCTCTTCTTCAAGCTGGGCATTCTTCCTTGCAAGCTCATTCGCCAGTGGTGCGGATGATTCATTTGCTTTAGCTTCCAGCTCGGCCGTCTTCCTGGCCAGCTCCGCCGTTTTGGCCTGTTCCTGTTTGAGGTTTTCCCGAAGCTGCACGATGGTCTTCAGGTTATCGAGCGATTTGCTTTTCTCTTCCGCAAGCTGTGCTTCTTTCGCTGCAAGCTCAAGAGACTGGTCTTTGCTTTCCTTGATATCGCCTTCCGGAGCAGCACTCTTTGCGGGTTCGGAATATGCGCGAAGTTTTACAGTTTTATCCATGATGTCTGTTCCCGTGAGTTCAATCTCGCCGTTCCGCACCAGGCAGGGCGGCATTATAAGGCTCTTTGCCCGAATTATTTATAATGCTGAACAAACTATTCGTGAGCGTTAACCTCAATCGATCCAGAAAACGGCTTGGATACCAAAACACCCAATCGGGCATTCTTCAAGTCAGGCGTTGTGCTTCAAATCTGAAGCCGCACTTTATTTTTAGTGCAGGTGGCCGCTCTCTCCATTATGCACATGCCCATGCTCCAACTCCTCGGCAGTGGCAGGGCGCACGCCGGTGACAATGCCGGAGAAGTTCAGCGTCTTGCCGGCGAGGGGATGGTTGCCGTCCACAGTCACTTCATCCTCCGTCACATCCACCACGGTGTAGAGCATGTAGTCTTCATCGTCGGCATCTTCCGCGCCGCCCTCGAACTGCATGCCGATGGCGATTTCATCCGGGAACAGGTTGCGTGGCTCCACCCGCACCAGATCGTGTTCGTACTCGCCGAAAGCCTCATCCGGTTCCATCGTGACATTGAACTGCGCGCCCACCTCCTTGCCGTGCACTGCCTCTTCCACCGCCGGAAAGATGCCGTCATAACCGCCGTGCAGGTAGCTGACCGGTTCATCGGTCTTTTCCAGCAGGGTGCCATTTGCATCGGACAGCTCATAGCGCAGGGATACGACAGTGTCTTTTGCAATTTTCATTTCGGTTCCTTTACAAGATTAAGAATTTCATCGGCATGGCCTGCACATAGGCGCCGCACAGAACATGGCGGAATTCGGCGCGGCCCAGGCATTCGTCGCGGCTGATGTTGTCATCCATGCCGGTAAATTTGTTCGCCTCCATGGTGCAGCCGGGCGTGTCGTCTTTCGGGTGGAAATACTGGATGATATTTTTTGCCACGCTACGCCTCCAGGCCGGATATCTCCCTGCCCTCATCGGGGAGCTCGAATGTGGCACATCCATTCCCTCGCGAGGAATTTTAACTTATTTCGTTAACTGCGAAAGCATTTTCGCGCATATTTCTGTGCGCGCAGGCGCGGTTATAATTCAGACGGCGAGTTACTTTGACCACTGGTAAGCAAACGACTATATTGTGCCCGTCGAAAGCAAGCAGAAGGCAACCTCATGAGTGATGATCTGCAACACACCGCCTTGAACGGAACGGCGGATTACATAGCGGCACTGGATACGTTATGCGGCCTGGCGCAACACAGCCTGTATGTCTTCGAAAAAAATTTTGAGGGCATCGGTTTCAATTCCGAAGCGCGCTACGACACCCTGCGCCGCTTCCTGCTCGCCAACCCCGCCAACCGTCTGCACCTGCTGGCGCATGATGCGCGCCCGATAGTGCAGCACTGCCCGCGCCTGACGCTGCTGTTGCGCCAGTTCGGGCACAGCATGCACATTTACCAGACACCCCAGCATTTGCTGCACCTGTCCGAGCCCTTCGCAGTGGCGGATGAATCACATTATGTGCGCCGCTTCCATTTTGACGACCCGCGCGGCATCCTGGCGCAACATGACGCCGAGGGCGCACGCGTCCTGAAATCACGTTTCGCGGAAATGTGGGCGTCCTCTCATCCGGCGCTCTCTGCGACCACCTTGGGGCTATGACTCCTAAAAAAAATCTGGCATTTTTCCGGAAAGTTGATAGAATGCCGCGCCTTCGTTGCAGCATCGCTGCGGCGGATTGAATTCTCCGGTCTTTTGTGTGGTCATTAATTTAATGAAGGAAAAGTAAATGAAACATTCTGCTCTGGTTGCTGCATTGTTGGTCCTGTCCTTAACCGCCTGTGGCAAAACCGAAACTCCGGCTCCTGCCCCGGCACCTGCTGCTGCACCTACACCTGCTCCTGAAGCTGCTCCGGCACCTGCTGCCGAATCGGCGCCCGCTGCTGCTTCCGCTGCCGAAGCAGCGCCCGCTGCGGCTCCTGCTCCAGCCGCTGAACCCGCAAAGAAATAAGCAGGTTTTGCCAACAAAAAAGCCGACGCAAGTCGGCTTTTTTGTCACTGTCGCACAGCATTCATAAAATCTCGCGCCAGGCCAACCCCTCTTTTTGGGTTGCCACGGCAATCCAGTCATTACTGCAATTCAGCACCGCGCTCACCGCAGCAACCGCCAGCTCCCGCGTATTGTTCTTGCGGCTCAGGTGCGCCGCCACGATGTGCTGCAGGCGGCTATGATCCAGCAATGCCAGCAACGCCGCTGCATCCGTGTTGCTCAAATGGCCGAAGCGGCCGCCGACACGCTGCTTGAGGCTTGAGGGATAGTCGCCATTGGCCAGCATTTCGGGGTCATGGTTGCATTCCAGCACCAGCGCATCGCAGCCGCTCAGCGTCGCCTCGATGTGCGGCGTGGAGCAACCGGCATCGGTCAATACGCCCAGCCGTCCTGCCCCGTCGCTGAACACATACTGCACCGGTTCGGCCGCATCGTGCGGTACGGCATAAGGCTGCACCTGCAACTCGCCGATGGCAAAGGAATGATGGGGGTTGATTTCGGTCAGGTTGGGCAAACCGGCAAGCAACTCGCACTGTGCCTGCCGCGTGCCATGTGTCAGCCATACCGGAATGGCATGTTTGCGCGCCAGGCGCGCCACTCCGGCAATGTGGTCGCCGTGTTCATGCGTAACCACGATGCCGCTGATGCTGTCGGCTGTCAGGCCGAGGCGCGCCAGGCGCGCGCCGGTCTCGGTCAGGGTGAAGCCGCAATCCAGCAGCACACAGGTCCGGCCAGCCTGCACCACCAGTGCGTTGCCTTCGCTGCCGCTGCCGAGTGAGGCGAAGCGCATAAATGACTGCTATTACTTGGGCAGGTTCTGATACAGCACGTCGATAATCCGCTGGCTAAGGGGGGTGCTCTCACCATTGACATTAGTGGCGGCCACTTCGCAATCGGTACTGCCTTCATGCACGGTCACCTGATAACGCACAGGTTTGGCGCTGTCCTCGTTGCGCCAGAAAGCCAGCTTGTCGAGCCACCCCTTTTCCCTGGCGGCCTCCGCCACACGCACGAAGTACACGCCCTTGGCGCGGTCCTTGTCTTCCACCACCATGCCTGCGCGCTCCAGCGCCAGACCCACATTGCGCCAGCTCTTGTCGAACGGCTCGCTCAACAAAATGATCTTGTTGCCATCGGCAAGCGTTTGCAGCCTGGGTGCGGCAACCGTTTTCCGTGCGGATTCGGCGGGCGCGCCTTGCGCCTTGGTCTGTGCTTCCGCCTCGCCCCCCAGCTTGGCCATCAGCATCTGCAACATGGCGATTTCCATCTCGGGATCATTCGGGCGCGGCTGCCATTTGGAAGTGTTCGCGTTCTTGTCCAGCACCTCTTCCTTGCCATAATAGCTGATGTAGATTTCCGTGCTGCTGCCATCCTTGCTGCGTTCCAGGCGGGTGCGGTACATATCCCTCTCGCCCGAATCATACAGGTTGTCGAACACCTTGCCTATGACGCTGCGCAGGCCGCCCTTCGGTATCTTGGCGCGGTTCTCGGCCCAGTCGGTTTCGATGATGCCGGCCTGCGGATTTTCGGTCTTGATGATGAAGCCTTTCTCCTGCCAGAATGCTTTGATTGGCGTCCACAGGTTTTCCGCCCTGTCAGCCACCACCAGCCAGTGCAATGAGCCATTACGCTCCAGACGCACATTTTTCGCCTCAGGCAACACGGTGACGTTAGCCCGCGCCTGCGGTGTGCCGCCCTTGGCGAAATCGGAATAGCTCGCCACGGTTTCCTCGCCGCTATCCGGAATGGCGTAGCGATCCCCAACCCCGGGCGCAGTCAGGTCGGGGGGGATTTCCAGCGACGGCACCTTGACCGTCGCGGATTTGTAATCAACACGTTTGCCCTCCGTATCCATGCTGCCGCATCCGGCCAGGGCCAGCATTACAAGGGATAATGCTGAAATATTCAGTATTCTCATGCTTCTTTTCAAATGCTTCTCCTCAAATCAATGCCTGTGCTGCTTCAGATCACTCCCGCCTGGCGCATCGCATTCTCCACAACACCCTGAGAAGAGGCTGACAGCGGCGTGAGCGGCAGGCGCAGCACATTCACTATTTTCCCCATCCGCGCCACCGCCCATTTGACCGGGATCGGGTTGGCTTCGATGAACAGGTGGCGATGCAACCCCAGCAAACGGAAATTGATCTCACGCGCCTTGGACACTTCGCCGTTAAGGGCAGCGGCACACATCTCGTGCATCAGCCTCGGCGCCACATTGGCCGTAACCGAAATCGTGCCCTGCGCACCCAGCAGCAGCAGCGCCAGCGTGCTCGCATCGTCACCGCTGTATACCGCGAAATCCTTGGGGGCGCGCTGCAACAGGTCGCTGCCGCGCTCGATGCCTCCGGTCGCATCCTTGATGCCGACGATATTGGGAATCTGCGCCAGGCGCAGCACCGTGTCATTGTGCATGTCCGCACCGGTGCGGCCCGGCACGTTGTACAAAATGTGCGGCATGTCCACCGCCTCGGCGATGGCCTTGAAGTGCAGGTACAGGCCTTCCTGCGTCGGCTTGTTGTAGTACGGCACCACCGTCAGCGAAGCATCCGCGCCGGCCTTTTTCGAGAAGGCGGCGAGTTCGATGGCTTCCCTGGTGGAATTCGCACCGGTTCCGGCAATCACCGGGATGCGTCCGGCGGCATGTTCCACCGCAAGCTGGATCAGCAACTCATGCTCTTCCACATCCACAGTAGGGGATTCGCCCGTGGTGCCCACCACCACGATGCCATCCGTGCCCTGCGCAACGTGAAAATCAATCAGCCCGCGGAAGGCCGCCAGATCCAGGCTGCCGTCCTCGTGCATTGGAGTGACTACTGCAACAATACTGCCTTTAATCATGACCGCGCGCCACGGCTGTAAAAGTGCTTATTTTAACCGAAACCATC
>JAGWMH010000101.1 GCA_028871775.1 Betaproteobacteria bacterium | reverse complement strand
CGGACAAAACACTCACCGACTGGATGACCTGCTGTCGCGGCCCTAATGATGACGATCAGGTAGTACGCGGCACGCTGGGCCGCTTGTTATTTTCCGGTGACGACGTGAAGAAATCGGTAAAGGTGATTTCGGGCGGCGAGAAGGGGCGCATGATGTTCGGCAAACTGATGCTGCAAAAACCCAATGTGCTGCTGATGGACGAACCGACCAATCACATGGACATGGAATCCATCGAGTCGCTCAACACCGCACTGGATCAATACAAGGGTACGCTGGTGTTCGTCAGCCACGACCGCGAATTCGTCTCCTCGCTGGCCACGCGCATCTTCGATATGACGCCGAAGGGTGTGGTGGATTATCAGGGCAATTACGAGGATTACCTGCGCAGCCAGGGATTGGCCCTGTGAACCAGTCCTGGCCGCTCGAACTGCATTTCGCCTGAGCGGAAGTCGTAAATTCAGAATTTCCCTTCCACGAAATGTTGCTTGACTCCGCTTGGTCGGTTTGCCCCATTCACCTTGCGGAAGCAACAAGGGCGCGATTAATCGCGCCGTTGTGTGTTTATTATCCGTGGCTGAGCCGCTTGTTAAGGCTGGCTATGAACCGATCCTAACGACCCGCCACATTGTCCCACAACAGCTTGTGCAGCTGCACTTGCATGCGCACCGGCAAGTTGTCGCGCAGGATCCACTCGGCCAGTGTGGTAGGTGATAATTGGCCGAGTGCGGGCGAAAACAGCACGGCGCATTTGCCGGCCAGATCCCGTTCGCGCAGCACCTGTCTGGCCCACAGGTAATCCGCCTCATCGCACAGCACAAATTTTATTTCATCGCATGCATTCAACGCGGCGAGATTGCTCCACAGATTCTTTTCAACCTCGCCCGATGCCGGGGTCTTGATGTCCAGCACCTTCATCACGCGCGCATCCACGCCGGACACGTCCAGCGCGCCGCCGGTTTCCAGCGACACCTCATAACCCGCGTCGCACAGTGCGCATAGCAAGCTCAGGCAACTTTTCTGCGCCAGCGGTTCACCGCCGGTAACCGTCACATAGCGCGCGTGGTGGCGTGCCACCTCTTCCAGAATTTGCGCAATGCTCATGTTCTGCCCGCCGCTGAAGGCATAGGTAGTATCGCAATAGGTGCAGCGCAACGGACAGCCGGTCAGGCGCACGAATACCGTAGGCAAGCCGATACGGCTGGTTTCGCCCTGCAGGGAAAAGAAAATTTCGCTGATGCGCAGCTGCTCGCTGGCAGAGTGATGGGGCATAAGCTGCCCTACTTGAGTGCTGTCAGGCGTTTTCTGGCCTCATCGGCAGCTCCGCTGCCGGGATATTTGGCGATGATTTGCCTGAGGGTTTTCTTGGCCGAGACTGCATCATTGAGTTCTTGCTGACAGTCTGCAACGCTTAACATCGCGCCCGGCGTCTTTGGGCTGAATGAATATTTGCTCGTCAACAGCTGGTAACTGGTCAGCGCATTCTTGTAATCCTTCAACGCGAAAAAGGCGCTGCCCATCTCATAATGGGCATTGGGTACATGCACCGACTCGGGAAATTTTTTCAGGAATTCCTGGAAGGCTTCAATGGCTTTCTGGTGGTCGCCGGCTTTGAAAAGTTTGTATGCCGCTTCATAAGCACGGTTCTCCACTGCAGGATTATCCGCTTCTGCGGCATCAGCGGCTTTATCCGGCGATGGAGCAGGCGGCGCTGCCAATGTGGCCGCCTCGGCCGATTCAAAATGGCGCAAGCGGGTATCCAGATCGATGTAAAAATCCTTCTGCCGCTTCTCGGCATCCTGCAAGTTGTGCAGCAATTCTTCGTTCTGGCCGCGCAAGCTGCGCAATTCCGCGTTCTGTGCCTCGATCTGCGTTTGCAGATCGAGCATGGAACGGGTTTGCTGTTTGTTGGCTTCGGACTGTTGCTTGTTGGCGTCTTCCAGCTGCTTGTCGGCTTCTTCCAGCTTGGAAACGCGCGACTCAACTTGCCGGATCTGCTCGCGCGCCTCGTCGTCGCTGAACAGGCCCGCACGGGCCTGTCCCCCGGCAACGCACAATCCGGCCAGCAGCAAGGCGCGCAGCTTCATGCCTACACCTAGCGATAGTTCAGGTCGGTACGACGGTTTTCCTTCCAGCACTTCTCTTCATGGCAAGTGAGTCGCGGTTTTTCCTCGCCATAGCTGATGGTTTCAATCTGGCTATCCTTGGCGCCGCCCACCTGCAGCATCTTCTTCACGCCATCGGCGCGGCGCTGGCCCAGCCCCAGGTTGTACTCGGTGCTGCCGCGTTCATCGCAATTGCCTTCCAGGCGCACATTGCGGTTGGCATGTTCGCTCAGATACCGGGCATGCGCTTCCACAACCGGTTTGTCGGCGTCCTGCACGACATACACATCGAACGGATAATAAGTGCTGCGTTTGGCCAGAATACTGTTTGGGTCATTCAGGGGGTCAACCGCCACGGGCGCCACAGGAGCAGGTGCAGGGGCAGGAGCTGCCTCAACAGCTTTTGGCGCTTCGGCAGCAGGCGCCGGCTTGGCTTCTCCAGCTACTTCTTTAGGTTTCTGGCTGGCACAAGCGGCCAACAGGTTTACCAGCAATACACCGATTAACAGCTTTTTCATCATGTATCCCCTTATAAAATTATTGTTTCAGGAATGGTCCCCACGTCGGCTCACGAATATCCCCTGCTTGCGGAAACATTCTCTGTTTAACCCTGCCATCGCTGGACACAGTGGCCAGTATACCACGGCCCTGCGCCTCGGATGCGAACAAGATAAGTTTGCCGTTTGGGGCAAAACTGGGCTTCTTTTCCCATCCGCCATCGGTCAGCAACTGCATCTGTTTGGTTTCAAAATCCTGGGTGGCGATGTAGAAACTTCCATTGGTCAGGTGTGCGAAAACAAAACTCTTGCCATCAGGGCTATAACGCGGTGAAAAATTATTTCCTCCCTCGAAGGTCATGCGCTCGGCAGGTCCGCCGTCCAACGGTGTGCGGTAAATCTGCGGGCTGCCGCCACGGTCCGAAGTAAACAACAGGTACTGGCCATCCGGCGAAAAATTCGGTTCGGTATCAATCTCCCCGCTGAACGTGATGCGGCGCAAGTCGCTGCCATCCGGCCGTACCAGATAGAGTTGCGAGCCGCCATCGCGCGTCAGCACGATGGCAAGTTGCTTGCCGTCCGGCGACCACGCGGGAGCGCTGTTGCTGCCCGGGAAGTTAGCCACCACCTTGCGCTGGCTGGTGAGCAGCGATTGCACATACACCACCGCATGCTCCTGCTCGAAGGTCACATAAGCGAGATGGCTGCCGTCCGGCGACCATGCGGGCGACATGATGGTTTCATTGATCGCCAGCACAGTCTGCTCGCCATAACCATCGCTGTCCGCCACCACCAGCCGGTTAACCTTGTCTAGCCTGTTGATATAGGCGATGCGCGTACTGAACACCCCGGCATCGCCGGTGAGTTTTTCATAAATCATGTCGGAGATGCGATGCGCGATAGCGCGCAACTGGTCTGCTCTGGCGGACACTGCCTGACCGACCAATTCAGTCTGTTTTACAGCATCCAGCAGGCGAAACTTTACCGCGACACGGCCATTGATCTGCTCCTCTACGCTGCCTATGGCCAGCGCATCCACTCCCGGCCAGTCGGCGTATACCACCTCGCGCGGTTCATGCGGCGCCTTGCCGGCCGGATCAACCAGCCGGAATAATCCGCTGCGCGCTAAGTCCGCTGAAACCACCTGGCTGATGCTCTGGGCAAACTTGCCTTCCCCGGCAAACGGCACGATGGCGACAGGAATCTGGTGCTCGCCCGCCCCGATAATCTCGATGTTCAATGCGGCGTGCACGGGCAGCGTCACACAAAACAAAGCCAGCAACCCCAAATAACGCAACTTCTTTATTCCACTCATAAACTATTCCTTCGGGCTGAATATCAAATGCAGTTCACGAAATTTATTGAACAACGCCACATCCGCCGGCAACGGCAAGGGCTGTGCCTTGAAGATGGCGCGCTCCACCGCAGCGTCATACGCTTCATTCCCGCTCGGCTTGGCCAGTTTTACGCTCAGCACCGACCCGCCGGGCAACAGCGTCACATCAAATTCCGCTCTCGCATTGTCCGGCACATCCGGCGGCATCACAATTTTGCTGCGTATCCTAGCAACAATCCTCGCCTTGTGCTCATCTACCACCTTGCCGATGGCTGCGGCCTGTGCGGCGCGCGCCCGCTCCTGCTCAGCCTGCGCGGCCTGCTCGGCGCGCACACGTTCCCGCTCGGCTTGCGCGGACTGCCGCGCCTTCTCAGCCTCGATTATTTTTTTCCGCTCCATTTGCTTCTTTATCTCTGCAAGTTTGGCCTTCTGCCTTTCCTTTTCAGCCAGCTCCTTCTTTTTTTTCTTTTCGGCCAGCTCAATGTCGGCCTTGGGTGGCACTACAGGTTGCACAGGTTCGGCTAATTTGGGGGGCTCGACCAATTTGGAAGGTTCGGGCGGCTTCGGAGGCTCAACCTGCTCCACCAGTGGCGGCTCAACTCTGACAGGGGCAACCTGCGGCGCAGCTTTGGCTGTGGCACTCATCATTTCTGGCGTCCATAGAGTCGCCTCCATGCCTTGCGGCGGGTCGGCGCGCCAGTTGACACCGAAATACAGTAGCATAAAAAACATGGCATGCACCGCCAGCGCCATTGCCCCGGCGGGCAGCTTGTAAGGTTCGGCATACACGGCTGCGCTCATGGCGGGCTTATCTGGAGGTTCCCTTGGTTTGCGCCAGCAGCCCCACTTTTTTGATTTGCTGCTGCTGCAACACGTCCATGACATTGATCACTTCTTCATAGCGCACATTCTTGTCGGCCGAGATCACCACCGGCTGCTCCGCATTCTGCGCCTGCTTCCGTTTGATCAGCGCAACCAGTTCCTCGCGCGATATGCTCAGCTCCTTGTCACTCCTGCTGCGGTCGCGCAGCGCCAGTGTGGCATCCTTCCTGATGATCACCTCCAGCGGCGCAACGGGCGGCACCAGCGATTTGCCCACACTGGGCAAATCAATCTGCCCCGGATTCATCAGCGGTGCAGTAATCATGAATATCACCAGCAGCACCAGCATCACGTCGATGTAGGGCACCACGTTCATCTGGCTCATCTGGCTGTGGGTGGAACGGCGTAGAGTCATGATTGGCGTTGCAATACGTTGGAAAACTCTTCCATGAAGCTCTCGAAGCGCGAGGACAAACGGGTCACGTCATGCGCATAGCGGTTATAGGCCACCACCGCCGGAATCGCGGCAAACAGGCCCATCGCGGTGGTGACCAGCGCCTCGGCAATACCGGGTGCTACGTGCGCCAGCGTGGCCTGGCCGACATTGGACAGGCCGCGGAACGCATTCATGATGCCCCATACCGTGCCGAACAAGCCGACATAGGGGCTTACCGAGCCGACGGTGGCGAGGAATGATAAATGCGATTCGAGATTGTCCATCTCACGCTGATAGGTGGCGCGCATGGCGCGGCGCGTGCCTTCCATCACCGCGTTATTATCCATGCCCTGTTTCTTTTTCAGCTTGACGAACTCGGCAAAGCCGGCGACGAAAATCCGCCCCATACTACCCGCCTCACCGCTCGCGGCAGTAGTGCTATGGTACAACTTGATGAGATCGGAATTATTCCAGAACGACTCCTCAAACTCCTCGCTCAGCTTTACCGCCAGCCTGACGGCAAACATCTTCAGGAAAATGTACCACCACGACATCAGCGAAACCAGCAGCAGCAACCCCATCACCAGTTGCACCAGCACGCTGGCACTTCCAATCAGGTGGATAAACGATAAGTCCTGTGTCACATTCATTTTATTCTTTCCATTGTTCACGCAACGCTTCCGGCACACTCACCGGCTTGAAATCATCCACCGTCACACACACCAGATGGATTTCCGCCTCCACCAGCACTTCCCCGCCGCGCATCACAGCCTGCTGCAACACTACACGGCTGCGGCCAATCTCCTTGATCTGCGCGCTCACGGTGAGCAGGTCGTCAAGCAGCGCGGGCTTGAAATAATCCAGCTTGAGCGAACGCACCACAAACACCACGCCGAATTCGCGCATCAGCTCGGCATTGCTGTAACCATGGCGCTCGCGCAACCACTCAGTCCGCGCGCGCTCCATAAAGTTCACATAACTGGCGTGATACACCACTCCGCCCGCGTCGGTGTCCTGGAAATACACCCTGATCGGCAGGGTATAAACATGCGTGCGCTTACTCATCCGGCAACAACCATCATCTCATCCCGCAATTCCCGGCTCGTCCCACAACTCCTTGGTGACCTGGCCGCGCGGCAGCGCCAAACCGAAGTGTTTGTAGGCGTTGGCGGTGGCCACCCTGCCGCGCGTGGTGCGCTGCAAGTAGCCCTGCTGGATGAGATACGGTTCCAGCACATCCTCGATGGTGTCGCGCTCCTCGCCGATCGCCGCCGCGAGGTTGTCCACGCCGACCGGCCCGCCGAGAAATTTCTCGATCACCGTCAGCAACAATTTGCGATCCATCACGTCCAGCCCGCGCGCATCCACGTCCAGCATGGTCAGCGCGGCATCCGCGACGTCGCGCGTCGCATCGCCCTGTGCCTTCACGTCGGCGAAGTCGCGCACGCGGCGCAGCAGGCGGTTGGCGATG
>JAGWMH010000100.1 GCA_028871775.1 Betaproteobacteria bacterium | reverse complement strand
GTGGCCAGCTTGCAAGCAAGCCAGACGGCGGAAAGATCGGCGGCAGAGAAAGCAGATTCCATAATGAAGAGTCCTATAAATCCAGGCAGCCGGCATCCATCTCCATACCCGCATAATAAAAGAGGTTCATAACAAACCTGCCAATTATTTCGCTTCGCCCGGCAACACAAACCCGTAACGAGTCATGATCGCACGCGCCTCCTTGCTCGACATGAAGCGGGCAAATTCCCGCGCCAGCGCATTGTCGGCTGCGCGCCGGGTGACGATGAAGCCCTGCTCCAGCGACTGATGCAGTTTGTCGGAAATCAGCGCATAACTTCCATGCTTCGCCAGTTCCGGGCTGAGTGCCAGCGACAGCGCGATGATGCCGACTTGCGCGTTGCCGCTCTGCACGAACTGCGCGGCCTGCGCGACATTTTCGCCGTACACAAGTTTGGATTGCATTTTTTCCCACACCCCTGCCGCCTTAAGCGCCTCTTCTGCGCGCTTGCCGTAGGGCGCGTGCAGAGGGTTAGCGATGGCGATTTTTTGAAAGGTTGGGCCTGCAAGATCATTCAGAGTCATATTGCCGGCATCACGTGGCGGACTCCACAACACGATGCGCCCTACCCCGTAAGTTTGCACTTCAGAAGAACTCAAGCCTTCCGCCTTGAGCGCGCGTGGATAAGCGATGTCAGCAGAGAAATACAGATCGTAGGGCGCACCCTGCTGGATTTGAGTGTGAAATTTCCCGGATGAGCCATAGATCGTCTCTATCTGATCCGCAGGATGCGCTTTCTTGAACAGCACGACGATCTCGTCCAGCGCGAACTTGAGATCGGCGGCAGCGGCGATGGCGATTTTCTCGCCCGCATGCGCCGTTTGCCCCGCGACCAGCAGGCAAACGAAAATGAGTACCCTCACTGCAAGCCGGCTAACTACTGGCATCTTGACTGGGGTTCCGTCACAGGTAGTCGATATTATTTTTTGGCTTAATGCCAGCTTCCAACTTGAGCCAATCATTCTAGGGGGCTCCAATGTACCGGAGTCGAATTATTTTGACCATCTGCATATAGTTTGTGGAACCTTCGAATTTCTACTCCGGTACTCAGCAGTTACTTTGCTGTAACTCCTCGTTGGCAGACAGGATCACAATCTTCAACTCCCGAAAGCAGACGCCACACGGTAGCATCAAATCTTCACGGTGTTAAGATGCGTTCCAGATTGACCACCAGCCCCATTCATTTATCATTGGCCCGCCTTCATGGATGGCAACAACTTATACTGATTGGCACAAAGCCGCCCCTTAACTGATCTTTTATGAGGAACCGAACCATGGCCCACCTGTTCGAACCACTCAAGCTGCGTGACATCGTCCTGACCAACCGTATCGGCATCCCGCCCATGTGCCAGTACTCGGCGCGCGACGGCATGGCGGCGGACTGGCATCTCGTGCATTACGGCAGCCGCGCTGTCGGTGGCGCTGCGCTGATGATCATCGAGGCAACGGCCGTGACGCCGGAGGGGCGGATCAGCCCGGACGATCTCGGCATCTGGGATGACAGGCAGATCGAGCCGCTGGCGCGCATCACGCGCTTCTCGCGGCAGCAGGGTTGCGTGACTGCCATACAGTTGGCTCATGCTGGACGCAAGG
The DNA here is from genome assembly GCA_028871775.1 of Betaproteobacteria bacterium. Lineage (GTDB taxonomy): Bacteria > Pseudomonadota > Gammaproteobacteria > Burkholderiales > Gallionellaceae > CAITJF01. The sequence goes on along the minus strand of JAGWMH010000100.1, from coordinate 5,085 downwards.
CCAGCGTCGGGCTGGGTTGGCAGGCGCAGGTTACGCTGAGCGCAACCGAAGGCGGCTGGACGGTCGTCGCGCCGTCGCCCGTGTCCTTCGGCGAAGGCTGTGCCGTGCCGCGCGAACTCGACGAGGCCGGCATCCGCCAGGTAATCGCGCGGTTTGCGGCCGGCGCCCGCCGTGCGCGCGAAGCCGGTTTCCAGACAGTAGAGATACATGCGGCGCACGGTTATCTGCTGCACCAGTTCCTGTCGCCGCTGTCCAATCGCCGTACGGATGCCTACGGCGGCAACTTCGAAAACCGTACCCGCTTGGTGCGGGAAGTGGCCGCCGCGGTCCGCGCCGAATGGCCGGAGCGGCTTCCCCTGATGATCCGACTGTCGGCCACCGACTGGGTCGATGGCGGCTGGAACGCGGATGAGACGGTCGAGTTGTGTCGCATGCTGAAGGGACTCGGTGTCGACCTGGTGGACGTTTCATCCGCCGGCCTGGTGCCGACGGCGAAAATCCCCGCGGGCCCCGGCTTTCAAACCGAGTTCGCCGCACGGGTGCGCCGCGAGGCTGGCGTCGCCACCGCCGCCGTCGGCATGATCACCTCGCCGGCGCAGGCCGATCACATCATCCGCACCGGGCAGGCCGATATGGTGCTTCTCGGCCGTGAAATCCTGCGCAATCCCTACTGGCCGCTGGGTGCCGCCCAGGCGCTGGGGCAGGCGGCGTCCTGGCCACTTCAGTATCTGCGCGCCGCGCCGCCGGATTCGACTGGACGCTAACCATAACCAATCACTTGGCAGCTTGCTGACTCAGTGAGATGGCTAGGACAATCTCAGCCATGGGGACAGGGCGCCAAAGACTCCCGCGCCAGTTACACATTGCCCCAGCGTTTATAATGAAAGTGATTTTCTTTCAGGACAGGAGGATGATATGACCACGCGCAAGATACATGTCTGGAGCCCGGCGGAACTGCACCGTCATCTGAACGAGGGTAGCCGGTTCGCCATCCTGGACGTACGCAATCGGGATGAATTCGATGCCTGGAAAATCGAGGGCAAGGGCCCGATCCAGACTCTCAACATACCCTATTTCGATCTGCTGGACTTGGAGGAAGACGAAGAAATCGCCGCAGCGGTTGCCCGCGCGGTTCCGGAGCGGCTGAAGGACAGGTTGCCCCGGAGCGGGCCGATCCTGGCGGTGTGCGCCAAGGGCGACACTTCAACGCACGTTGCCGAGGGGCTACGGCGGCTCGGCTATCAGGCATTCAACCTGGAGGGCGGGATGGCGGCCTGGGGCGACCATTATGAAATGCTGGTCGTTGAGGAAACCCGGCGGCTCACTATCCTCCAGATCAGCCGCCCGGCACGTGGATGCCTCAGCTACCTGCTGTCCAGCGGCGGCGAGGCCATGGTGGTCGATGCCGCGCGCCACACCGAGATTTACACCCGGATCGCCGCCGAGCGGGGCTGGCGCATCACAGGCGTGTTCGACACCCATCTTCAAGCCGACCATCTGAGCGGCGGGGTGGCCATGGCGAGGGCACTGGGGGTGGATTACTGGCTGCATCCTTATGACAGCATCCATCCCGATGACCTGCTTCCCGCGACGTTTTCCTTCCGCTACGTGGAGGGCGAAATGGTCTTTACGCTGGGTGAGGTGAGCATCCGCGCGCTCCATCTCCCCGGCCACACTCTCGGCATGATCAATCTGCTGGTGGACGACCGCTATCTGCTGACCGGCGATACTTTGTTCATCGACTCGATCGGCCGGCCCGATCTGGGTGGCCGGGCAAACACCTGGACGCCCCTGCTCTACCGCTCGCTGCAACGGCTGCTGACGTTGCCCGACCGTACCGTCGTGCTCCCGGCCCACTTCAGCCACATGCGCGAGGCAGACGAGCAAGGCTGCTACCGCGCCACCATCGGCGCGCTGCGCAACCACAACGATGGTTTGCGCATGTTAGGCCAGGGACTGGCCGCGTTCAGCACATACATCCTGGGGAGCATGCCGAAATATCCGCAGTCCTACGACGACATTCGGCGAGTCAACACGGGCCTGCTCCAGGTGGACGAGACGAAGGCCAGCGAACTGGAACTCGGGCCAAACCTCTGCGCCATCACATCCCACGAAGCAGAGTAGCATCTGACGCGGACTGGAAAGTCGCCGTTCGGTCGACTGAATCACTCCGCTCACGCGATGATGTGGTGTACCGGCAGCTTGCTCATGCGCCATTCGCCTGTCTTCGCGTCGTACTGCGACGCGGTGAAGGCATGCCACTCGGTATCTTCCAGCTTCGGAAAATCGCCACGGTAATAGTAGCCGGGCCATCTGGTTTCCTGCCTGTACAGCGTATGCCTGAGCACGGCCTCAGCGGTCCAGACCCGATGGTTGAGCTCCCATGCCCGCTGGAGCTGGTGGAGGTCCTCGGCACCAATATGGTCGAGATCCTCCTTGAGCATGGTCAGCAGTTCCAGCCCCCGCTTGAGCATCGGTTCGCTGGTCATATAAAAGGTGCTGATGCCGCCGACGTACTCATCCATGATCTTCTCCAGCCTCTGCAGGCCTTGAAGCGGTGAGATGTAGCTTGGCGCCACGCTGCCGGCGACGATCTCGTTCCTGCCCACTGTGTAGTTTTCCAGCGGCTTGAATATCGTTTCCTGAAGCAGTTTGACCTGCGCTTCGTCCACCTCGGGCGGGTTGCCGGCCAGTTCCGTGACATATTTGACGGCGGCCTTCCCGGCTATCCTTCCCTCGGTGAAGGAGCCGGACGAGAACTTGTGCGCGGAACCGCCGATCGTGTCGCCGGCCCCGAACAGCCCTTCAACCGTTGTCATCCGGTTGTGCCCCCACTGGTAGTCTGGCGGGGCGCAATCTTCCGGCCCGCTTGCCCAGGCGCCGGAACAGGTGGCGTGAGAGCCCATGACGTAGGGTTCGGAAGTGATCAGCTCGGACGGTTTCTCCTTGGGGTCGATGTTCTGCGAAGCCCAGACCACCGCCTGGCCGACCGTCATGTCGAGGAAATCCTCCCAGCCGATCTCCTCCTTCTCCCTGGTGTCGAGCACCTTCTGCGTCTGCATGTAAATGGGGCCCTTGCCGGCCTTGATCTCCTGCAGCATGGCGTGATTGCGCAGGCAGGTTGGCATCGGCGCGATCTCCGCATATTTGCCGACCATGGATTTGATCTCGTCGAGCCGGGAGGCCTCGTAGTTCTCCCCGTAGGCGTTGGTGTTTTTGGCCTTGAGCAGCAGGGACCAGGCGCCGACCGGGCCGTAACCATCCTTGAAGCGGGCGAGAACGATCCGGTTTTCCATCTGGATCATTTTGGCGCCGGTACGCAACACCAGGCCGTAGGCCGAAGCGCTGCTCCATGGCGCATACCAGGTCCTTCCCGCGCCTTCGCCGAGCGACCGCGGCTTGAAGATGTGCGAAGCGCCGCCGGCGGCGACGATGACCGCTTTCGCCCGGAACACATACATGTTTCCGTCGCGGGCGCTGAAGCCGACGGCACCGGCGACGCGGTTGGGATGTGCCTTGTCCATCAGCAGATGCGTCACCATGATGCGGTTGTGCACTTCGCTGGCGGACTTTCTGGCGGCCTCGGCGATGATCGGCTTGTAACTCTCGCCGTGTATCATGACCTGCCATTTCCCTTCTCTCAGGTATCTGCCGGTCTTCGGATCCTTCATGATCGGCAGACCCCACTCCTCGAACTTGTGGACAGTGGAGTCGACATGCCGGGCGATGTCGAAGATCAGATCCTCCCTCACCAGACCCATCAGGTCACCGCGTGCATAGCGCACAAAGTCGGCCGGCTGGTTCTCGCCCCACTGCATCCCCATATAGCAGTTTATCGCCGACAGGCCGTGCGCGACGGCGCCGCTCCTCTCGATGTTGGCCTTTTCGACGAGGACGATCTTCAAGTTCCGCCCCCAGTACCTGGATTCGTAAGTGGCGCCGCAGCCGCCGAAACCGCCGCCTATGACGAGAATGTCCGAGTCCACAAACTTGATGTTTCCGGATGATCGCAGGCTCATGGCATCACACCTCTTTCTTCTCTGAAACCGGGAGTGTTGGCAGATTCTCTATCCCGAGTGCTGCAGGCTCGTGCGCTAGCAGCGGGGAGTTCAGGGCGTTTGCGTCGGGCGCCTCATATTCGGTTGGCGGCTTGATGGAACCCCATGGTGTGGCCCTGATCGGGAATGTGAACTCCTTTACTCGCCCGTCCCGATACCTGATTTTCCAGGAGATCGTTCCATTTGCCTCTTCCCTCAGCACCCTGACGCTGTGGCCCAGCGGGGCGAAGTCCGCATAGCCTCGGACGTTTATCGCATGCTGCGGACAGGCCTTCACGCACGAGTAGCACTCCCAGCAGAAATTGGGCTCGATGTTGTAAGACCTTCTGTAGACCGGGTCTATGTGCATGATGTCGGAAGGACAGATATCCACGCACTCACCGCAGCCGTCGCATCGCGTCATGTATGTGAAGGTGGGCATCGATCTCCTCCTGTCGTTGCGGGTGCTGGCAGGTCGGACGAACCGTCTGCCTCCTCCACCCTTCTCTGAAAGGCCATTACGGGCTTGTAGAACATGTGGGCGAACTTGGACCAGGGAACGGAAACAAAGAGCAGCGTTGTGAAGAAGAGGTAGATGCTGGCGAATACCATGGTCGCAGCAGTATTCTGCGCCATCGCCACGACTTCCAGGAGAAGGGCAAACGTTACGCTGGCGAGGAGCGTAACGATGAACAGGTCGGCACGCTCCAGCCGCCAAGGCGAATGGCCGTCATGAATTACGTTTACCCTGAGAAAGAAGAAAAACCAGTAACCGCCAACAAGAGTCATCAGGGCGCCGATGTTCCATAGGAGCGGGAGGACAACCGGCATACGCGTGTCTGTTGGATAGATCAGTACCATCATGATGGTCGTGATCAGATAGAGCACGAAGCCATAGAACATCAGGACATGGGAAATCCTTCTCTGCCTCTTACAGAATTCGCCGAAAGTTGCGATGTCGGTCACGAGGGTCCTGGTCGCGATGGCGGCCATGTCCGCGGCGCCGAGTTGCCGCTTTGCGGCAGCCTTTGCCCGCTTCCTCTCTTGC
>JAGWMH010000099.1 GCA_028871775.1 Betaproteobacteria bacterium | reverse complement strand
ATCAAGCGCGGCACCATCGTCATCAAGGACCCGGACAAACCGCGCAACCCGTACCAATCGGTGACCCTGCTGGAGACCATCGCCGAATTCGGTTTCGACGCCTGCATGGGCGGGGCGCGCCGCGACGAGGAAAAGGCGCGCGCCAAGGAGCGCATCTTTTCGTTCCGCGACGAGTTCGGCCAATGGGACCCGAAGAACCAGCGCCCGGAGCTGTGGGACATCTACAACACGCGCGTCCATGCCGGCGAGAACATCCGCGTGTTCCCGATCAGCAACTGGACCGAGATGGACATCTGGCAATACATCTTCCGCGAGGATCTGCACATCCCGGAAATCTACTATGCGCACGAGCGCGAGGTGATCCGCCGCGGCACGGCATTGATTCCGGTGTCGCATCTGGTGCAGCCCAAACCGGGCGAAAAGGTCGAGATGGTTTCGGTGCGTTTCCGCACGGTGGGCGATATGACCTGTACCGCGCCGGTGGAATCCTACGCGCGCAACGCGCAGGAAATCATCGACGAGACCTCGACCACGCGCATCACCGAACGCGGCGCGACGCGCATGGACGACCAGACTTCCGAGGCTTCGATGGAGCTGCGCAAGAAAGAAGGTTATTTCTAATTGCAGATGAATGTAGGTCGGACTTCAGTCCGACGAACAGCCGTCGGGTTGAAACCCGACCTACGGCCAAATGTTTAAGGATCTCAAATGAGCAACACAACACAACTACTCCGTTTCATCACCGCCGGCAGCGTGGACGACGGCAAGAGCACGCTGATCGGGCGCCTGCTGCACGACTCGAAATCCATCTTCGAGGACCAGCTTTCCGCCATTTCCAGGACCAGCGAAAAGCGCGGCATGACTGCCGTTGACCTGTCGCTGCTCACCGACGGCCTGCAAGCCGAGCGCGAGCAGGGCATCACCATCGATGTGGCGTACCGCTACTTCGCCACGCCCAAGCGCAAGTTCATCATCGGCGATACGCCGGGGCATGAGCAGTACACGCGCAACATGGTCACCGCCGCGAGCACGGCGAACCTGGTGGTCATCCTGATCGACGCGCGCAAGGGCGTGCTGACGCAGACGCGCCGCCACACCTATCTCGCCAGCCTGGTCGGCGTGCCGCACATCGTGCTGGCGGTGAACAAGATGGACATGGTGGAATACTCCGAAGACACCTTCAACGCCATCGTCGCCGAGTACCGCGCCTTTGCCGCGCAGCTCGGCATCCATGACGTGACCTGCATCCCGATGTCCGCCCTGAACGGCGACATGGTGGTGGAGCACGGCGACAACCTGGGCTGGTACAAGGGCGCGCCGTTGCTGGATTTTCTGGAAAACGCGGTGATCGATTACGACGTGAACACCGCCGACTTCCGCTACCCGGTGCAATGGGTCTGCCGCCCGCAGACCCAGGAATATCACGACTTCCGCGGCTACATGGGGCGCATCGAATCGGGCGAGATCGCGGTCGGCGACGAGATCACCGTGCTGCCCTCGGGCCGCACCAGCAAGGTAAAAGAGATCGTCACCTACGACGGCAAGCTGCAACGCGCCTTTGCTCCGCAATCCGTCACGCTCACGCTGGAAGACGAGATCGATATTTCGCGCGGCGACATGTTTGTGAAGAGCAGTGCCAACCCCCCAAAGGTGGAAAAGGAATTCGAAGCCATGCTGTGCTGGCTGTCCGAAGCGCCGCTCGACCGCAATCGCAAATACATCATCAAGCACACCACGCGCATGGTGAAGAGCCTGTTCTCGCGCCTCGAATACCGCGTGGACGTGAACACCCTGGCGCACCACGAGACCGACAAGCTGAACATGAACGACATTGCGCGCGTGGCGATGAAAGTGCAACAGCCGCTGGCGCTCGACCACTACAGCAAGAACCGCTCGACCGGAAGCTTTATCGTGATTGATGAGGCGACGAACAATACGGTGGCGGCAGGGATGATTGCGTAACACATCCTAAGCTCAGAGCAGGTTTTTCAGCTTACGCAAGCCGCAAAGTTGTGTGGTATCTTGCGCGTATCCGTTTGTGCACCTGCCTTGAGATGTCATGAGCCTGTTTTCCCTGATCGCCGCCCTGTTGCTGGAACAACTCCACCCGCTTGCTTCGCGCAAATACCTGTTTGCCTGGTTGAGCGGCTATGTGCATTTTTTCCAGCATCACTTCAATGCGGGCGAGCACAAGCACGGCAAGATCGCGTGGCTGATTGCCGTGCTGCTGCCGTTGTTCGGCTCGGTCGCGCTGTACTGGCTGCTGTACGGCGCCAGCCCGGTGTTCGCCTGGGCATTCTGCGTGCTGGTGTTGTATCTCACCATGGGTTTCCGCCAGGTCAGCCACTACTTCACCGGCATCCATCGGGCGTTGCGCGACAATGATCTGGAGAAGGCGCGCAGCCTGCTTTCGGCCTGGCGCGGGGTGCCATGCCATGAACTGAATGCCGGGGAAGTGGCGCGCGTCACCATCGAGGAAGCGCTGCTGGCTTCGCACCACTACGTGTTCGGCGTGATGGTGTGGTTCGTGATTACCATGCTGCTGGGGCTTGGGCCTTCCGGTGCCGTGTTGTACCGGCTGGCGCTGTTTCTCAATGCGCACTGGGGCAAACAGGATGACGCCGAGTTCGGCGAGTTCGGTGAATTCGCGCGGCAGGCTTATCGCTGGATGGAATGGCTGCCGCTGCGTCTGACCGCCATCACCTTTGCCATCGTCGGCGATTTCGAGGACACGGTGTATTGCTGGCGCACGCAGGCGCAAAGTTGGCCCGACCCGGAGGCGGGCATCGTGCTGGCCAGCGGCGCAGGCGCGCTCGGCGTGCGTTTGGGCCAGGCCATTCCGCAGGGCGGCCTGCCGTTCGACCGCCCCGAGCTGGGTATCGGCGACGAAGCCGACGCCGATTTCATGCAAAGCACCGTGGGGCTGGTATGGCGCGCGCTGGTGTTCTGGATGATCCTGTTGCTGCTGCTGGGTTTGGCGACTCTGGTGGGAGCCTAGAAGGACGGCTTGAGATTTTCTGAGGTGATGTCCTGAAACAGCTTCAGTCTGCGCGCATCAATTTTTCCAACCTCAACTCCACTGCGCAACGCGCAGCCCGGTTCATGCAGGTGGTGGCAGTCGTGGAAGCGGCACTGGCCGAGGTACTGCGCAAACTCCACAAATCCCTCTTCTATTGCGCCGAAGCTCAGGTGGTGCAAGCCGAACGCTTGCACGCCCGGGCAGTCGATCAGATGGCTGTCTGCGTTCAGGTGGTAGAGGCGCGCGTGGGTGGTGGTGTGTTTGCCGGAATCCAGCGCGGTGGAAATTTCGCGCGTGGCGGCCAGCGCATCCGGCAGCAATGAATTGATCAGGGTGGATTTGCCCATGCCGGATTGCCCCACCAGCACGCTGGTATGCCCCTGCAGGTAGGGCAGCAGCGGCGCGGCGCTCTGTTTGGCGGAGAGCTCCAGCACGCGGTAGCCGATGGCGCGATAGGGTGCGAGTTGCGCGCGTGCCGCTGCGGCCTGCGCAACGAGGTCGCACTTGTTCAGTACGATGAGCGTTTCCAGTTGCTGGTCGTATGCTGCCACCAGGCAGCGTGCCAGCAATTCGTCGTTGAACGAAGGCTCGGCGGCCACGACCACGATGATCTGCGTGACATTGGCGGCGATGAGTTTCTCGCGATGCGCAACGGAACGGTAGAGCAGGGTCCTGCGCGGCGCGATTTTTTCAATAACCGCCTGGCCTTCGCTGGTGCGCTGGATTTCAACCAAGTCGCCGCATGCCACTTCGCTCTTTTTTCCGCGCGGGACGCATTCAAGCATGCTGCCATCGCCCAGCTCCGCCAGATACCGGCGGCCAAACGCGGCGATAATTTGCCCCTGCTGCTTCACATTTTGAATAGCGCGTCCACCTTCGCGGCGCAAATAAAGTCGTTTTCCGACAGGCCGCCGATGGCATGGGTGGTGTATTCCACGCGGCACTTGCTGTAATGCACCGTCAGGTCGGGATGGTGGTCTTCGCGGTGTGACAGCCATGCCACTGCATTGACGAACGCCATGGTCTGGTAATAGTTCTTGAATTCGAATGTCTTGCCGATGAGCTGGTTATACTGCGCCCACCCATCGAGCTGCTTCATCAGTGTGTCTACTTCATCCTGCGGCAGTGGCGGCACGCCGCCTTCACAGGGTTTGCATTGCCTGCTGGTCAGTTCGCAAACGTTTTCCATGTCGTCCTCACTTGTAGTGATGCTGGTTGAAAAAAGCCCCAAGGTTCTGTTCATCCTGCGCGTTGCCCGCGGCAAGGAGCAGGATGAGTGCGGTGATTTGTTTCATGGTTGTCCTCCCGGCAAAGCTAGCAGACGGGCGATGCGCACCAGCGCGGGCGGGTGCGTGTCGTAGAACATAGAATACAGCGGATCGGGGGTCAGTGTCGCGGCATTGTCCTGATACATCTTCACCAGCGCATTGGCCAGGATGCCAGCGGCGGTTTGCTGCGCGGCGTAGGCGTCCGCCTCGAATTCGTGCCTGCGCGAATGGGCCGACATCAGCGGATGCAGCAGGAAGTTGAAAACCGGCAATACCAGAAAGAACAGCAACAGTGCCAGCGCGGTGTCAAAAGTGGTGGAAGTCATGGTCACGCCCAGCCCCTCGTAGAACCAGCTTGCCTGCATCAGTTGCGCCAGCAGCCACAGGAAGGCCAGGCTCAGGGTAAAGGTGAACGCGATGCGCTTCAACACATGATGGCGCTTGAAATGCCCCAGCTCGTGCGCCAGCACTGCCTCGATCTCGTTGGGCGTCAGCCGGGACAGCAGCGTGTCGAAGAACACGATGCGTTTGGTCTTGCCGAAGCCGGTGAAGTAGGCGTTGCCGTGGGTGCTGCGTTTGGAGCCGTCCATCACGAACAGCCCGCTTGCAGTGAAGCCGCACTTCTTCAACAGTGCTTCGATGCGCACCTTCAGGCTTTCGTCCTGCAGCGGCAGAAACTTGTTGAACAGCGGTGCGATGAACGTTGGGTAGATGAACAGCAGCAGCAGGTTGAATGCCACCCACACTCCCCACACATACAGCCACCAGTTGCCGCCCATGCGCTCCATCAGCCACAGCACGCCGAACAGCAGCGGCAGGCCGAGAGCGGCGCCAAGCAGAATTCCCTTGAGGGCATCGGCCAGGTACAGCGCCAGCGTCATCTTGTTGAAGCCATAGCGCGCCTCGATGACAAAAGTGCGATACAAGTTGAACGGCATTTCCAGCAGCGAAAAAAGGATCAGCACCAGAACAATAGCGGCCATGCCCTGCATGAGCGGGGTGGAAAAAGTATGCAGCCAGAAATCGGCGATTTGCTGTATCACCCCGCCCAGCGTGAAAGCGAGCAACAGCGCCGCATCGAACAGCGCCGACAGCATGGAAAGGCGCGTCTTGGCGCTGGTGTAGTCCGCCGCTTTCTGGTGTGCGGCCAGGTCGATCTGGTCGCGGAAGGCCTGCGGCACTTCGGTGCGGTGCGCCGCGATGTGGGCGAGATGGCGCCGCGCCAGCCATAATTTGGCAAGCGTGGTTAACAGTAGCGCGCTGACAAACAGTTCGGAAAATTGGAAGGCGGTCATTGTTTTGCAATTTGGAATGGCGGGATACTGCGCCCATGTGACACAATACGCGTCTGACAGTTCTGAACGCGAATTGATTATGGCACAAAATCAGGACAGCCTTGTCTGGATAGATATGGAGATGACCGGCCTTTTGCCGGATACCGACCGCATCATTGAGGTCGCGCTGGTGATTACCGACAGCAACCTGGAAACCATTGCCGAGTCGCCTGTATTGGTGTTGCATCAACCGGACAGCGTGCTGGAAGGCATGGATGCATGGAACAAATCCACCCACACCAAATCCGGCTTGATCGACAAAGTGAAAGCTTCCACGCTGGACGAGGCGACGGTGGAAGCGCGGATGGTCGAATTTCTCAAGGAATATGTGCCTGCCCGCACCTCACCGATGTGCGGCAATTCCATCTGCCAGGACCGGCGTTTCCTTGCGCGCTGGATGCCGAAATTCGAAGAATATTTTCACTATCGCAACCTCGACGTGAGCACCCTCAAGGAACTGGCCAGGCGCTGGAAACCGGACATGGCGCAGGGGGTAAAGAAGCACGGCAAGCACGAGGCGCTGGCCGACATCTACGAATCCATCGGTGAGATGAAGCATTATCGCGAGCATTTCATCAAACTTTAGTCGGAATCATTTCATCTTTGCCTGCTTAACGGCATGAGGCACATGCTGCAATAACATGCCGCACCTTCTGGTTGACATCTCTTCCCACGGTTTTGGCCACGTCGGCCAGACCGCGCCGGTGGTGAACGAGCTGGCGCGGCGCATTCCCGGGCTGCGCGTAACGCTGCGCACCGCTGCCCCGATCTTCCTGCTGCAACAGCGATTCCATTGCGATTTCCTTCACATCCCCGTGGCGTTTGATTTTGGAATGCAAATGGCGAATGCGGTGGATGTGCAGGTGGAAGAGAGCGCTGTTGCATACCGTGCTTTTCACGCCGGTTGGGAAGAAAAAGTGGACCGTGAGGCGCATGCCATGCGCGCGTTAAAACCTGATTTGCTGTTGGCCAATGTGCCCTACCTGTCGCTGGCTGCGGCGCGTGTTGCGGGCGTGCGTGCTGTCGGGATGTGCAGCCTGAACTGGGCGGATATTTATCGCCATTACTGCGCGGGGGATGCGGCCAGCCGCACGATCCATGCGCAGATGCTGGCGGC
>JAGWMH010000098.1 GCA_028871775.1 Betaproteobacteria bacterium | reverse complement strand
TACCCCAGCAACTGCTTTACATGCTCGCGTTCTTCCAGCAGTTCGCGATAGCTGTCTTTCATGCGCTTGCGGCTCTGTTCGCTGATCGAGAGATCCTGCACGATGTGGTACTGGCCGTGGTTGCACCTGGCCGGGAAGCCGTAGATCACGCCCTCGGGAATGCCGTAGCTGCCGTCCGACGGCACCCCCATGCTCACCCAGTTGTTGTGATGCGCGCCGAGCAGCCAGTCGTGGATATGGGTGATCGCCGCATTCGCGGCACTGGCGGCGCTGGACAGGCCGCGCGCCTCGATCACCGCCGCCCCGCGCTTCTGCACCGTGGGGATGAACTCCTGTTCCACCCAGTCCTGGTCCGGCAGCAGCTCGCGTACCAGGGTGCCGCGAATCTCGGCATGGTCGAGATCGGGGTATTGCGTGCCGGAATGGTTGCCCCAGACGATCATCTTCTTGATGTCGTGGATCGGCTGGAACAGCTTCTGCGCGACCTGCGCGATGGCGCGGTTGTGGTCGAGGCGCATCATCGAGCTGAAATTCTTCGGGTCGAGGTCGGGCGCGTTCTTCATCGCGATCAGCGCATTGGTGTTGGCCGGGTTGCCCACCACCAGCACCTTGACATGGCGCGCCGCATATTCGTTGAGCAGCTTGCCCTGCGCCGAGAAGATCGCGCCGTTGGCCTCGAGCAAATCCTTGCGCTCCATGCCCTTGCTGCGCGGCCGCGCGCCGATCAGCAGAGCGATCTCGGTATCCTTGAACGCGACCTTCGGGTCGTCGGTGATGATGATCTGTTGCAGCAGTGGAAAGGCGCAATCCTCCAGCTCCATCATTACCCCGCGCAACGCCTGTTGCGCCTGCGGCAAGTCCAGCAATTGCAGGACGATGGGCTGGTCCTGCCCCAGCATGTCGCCGTTGGCGATGCGGAACAGGGTGGCATAGCCGATTTGTCCGGCTGCTCCAGTGACGGTAATGCGTACGGGTGCTTTCATGAAGGTCTCTTGCACGGTGAACAAGGGCGGCATTTTGCCAGTGTTTGCCGGTCAGGCAAAGAGGGGACGTACACCTGTTTGCGGGTAATTCCGGTTGAGCAAGCAGTCCCGCAGGCCGGATTGACAAACCAGTCAGCGCAGTGACTGCTTGAATTCGTCGCGGAAGTGGTGGAAGGCGCTGTCGAGCAGGTTCACGGCGCCGTTGATGAGATGACAGCGGCCGCTGTCGGGTAACATGGTACAGAGGTTTTCCAGCGATGCGAGGTCGGCCGCCGTGCCGCGCCCGGTGTCAATGCGATCCAGCAGCCGGCTCATGGTGGCGGTGCCCACCTTGCACGAATTGCATTGGCCGCAGGAGGAATGGGCGAAGAAGCGTTCGTACTCGGCCACCCGCTTGACGATGCCCGTGCCCTCCGAGATGACGATCATCGCGCCTGTGCCAAGGCTGCTGCCGCGCGCGCGCAGGGAATCGAAATCCAGCGCCACGTCGAGGTCGGCGGGTGTCAGCAGGGTGCTCGAAGGGCCGCCGGTGAATACCGCCTTGAGCGGCTTGCCCGACAGCAAACCGCCGCCATGGACAAAGATGAGCTCGCGCAACGACGTGCCCATCGGCAGCTCGAACACGCCGGGGTGCAGCACGTCGCCACTCAGGGAATAGAGCTTGGTGCCGGTGCCCGGCGCTTTGCCGAGGGACTTGAACCAGGCGGCTCCATGCACGGCGATGTGCGGGATTTGAGCCAGGGTTTCGACGTTGTTGATCAGGGTCGGGCAGCCGAGTATCCCGGCCTGTGCCGGATAAGGCGGCTTGCCGCGCGGGAAAGGGAAGCGGCCCTCGATCCATTCCATGGATGCCGTTTCTTCGCCGCCGATGTAATGCCCGGAGCCGGGCAGAAACTCGAGCTGCAGCGGTCTGCCGAGCGCGGTCGAGGCGAGTGCCGGCAGTTCCGAGGTCTGCCATTGTTCGAGTGCCGCCTTCATTGCCGCCAGCGAGCGCGCAAGATCGGGGTTGATGTAGAACACGATGCGGTTGGCGCCGACCGCCAGCGCCGCCACCACAGCGCCTTCGATCACCTGGTGCGGGGTTTCCTCCAGCAGCAGGCGGTCCTTGAAGGTGCCGGGCTCGTCTTCGTTGCCGTTTACCACCAGATACTTGTCCGGCTTGGGCAGTTCGGCGGCGACGGCATCCCATTTGCGCCAGACCGGAAAACCGCTGCCGCCCAGGCCGCGCAATTCGGCAAGGCGTATCTCCTCACGCACTGCGGCCGGATTCTGCGCGGCGCGGGCCAGTGCGTCGCCGCCGCCAGACTGGCGCCAGCGCGCCATGTCGGCGCCGACGCGTCGGTCCGGATGCAGCAGCACCTGTTGCGTTGCAACCGGAGGTACATTTTTTTTGTTCAGCGATTCCATACGCCTCCCGCCGCGTAATCCGGCAAGACCCGGGGCGACCGCTGCGTCATGGGCATGCCGGCGAGGGTCAGCGCGCGGCGCAGCCGGTTCACATGTTCGAGGGTGACTTTCTTGGGCCCGCGGTCGTTATTGGCGGTGGCTGCGATACCGGCGCGGCGCCCGAAGCTGATGATTTCGAGCAGGGCGTTGCCCATTATGCGGTTGCGCCCGTGGATGCCGCCCGCCACTTCGCCCACCGCATACAGGCCGGGCACCGTGGTGGCGCCGTTGACATTGATGACTGCGCCGCCGTTCTGGTAGTGTAGAGTCGGATGAACCAGCAATGGCTCGATGCGCGGATCGATGCCCGAGACACGGGTGCGCGACATCAGGTTGGGGAATTGCTTTTCCAGCAGCCCCGGATTGGCGCGCTCCAGGCGCGGCGTGTCGAGCCACACCCCGACGCGCTGGTCGTCGATGCGGATGCCGCGCCCTTCGCCGCATTCGCGCAGGATGGCGGCGCATACCATGTCGCGCGGCAGCAGTTCGTCGATGAAGCGGCGGTCGAGGCCATTCACCAGCAGTGCCCCCGCCGCGCGCACCCCTTCGGTCACCAGTTTGCCCGCAAGGTGGGCCGGGTGCAACAGCCCCGTGGGGTGGTACTGGAAAGAATCGAGTTCGCGCAAGCGGGCGCCGATGCGGTATGCCAGCACCAGTCCGTCGCCCGTCGCGCCCAGGTGGTTGGAAGTCGGGAAACCATTCAGGTGCAGCCGCCCCAGCCCGCCGGTCGCGAGGATTACCGAGCGGGTGCGGACGATGCGCAGCCGGCCGTCAAGCAGCGAGGTGATAACCGCGCCGACGCACCTCTGCCCGAGTTCGTTGGACAGCAGCTCGACGGCAGGGCTCTGCTCCCAGACTTCGATGCTGCGGTGCTGGATAACGGCCTCGCGCAGCACGCGCATCATTTCCAGGCCGGTGTAATCGCGGCAATGCACGAGGCGCGCGGCGCTCATGCCGCCCGCGCGCCGCGTGTGCAGGTCGCCGCTGGGAGTCTGTTCGAACTGCATGCCCTGGCGGATGAGCCAGCGCAGCACATCCGGGCCGTCCCCGGCCAAGGCGGACACCAGTGCCGGGTCGCCGGCATGGTGGCCGCCGCGCAGGGTGTCCTGGATATGCCGCTGGATCGAGTCGTCCGGTTCGATGGCGGCCTGGATGCCGCCTTCGGCCATCACCGTGTTGCTGTCTCCGAGGCGCAGCTTGGTGGCCAGCAGCACGCGCGCGCCCTTCTCGGCCGCCATCAGCGCCGCCGCGCATCCCGCGCCGCCGCCGCCGATCACCAGCACGTCGATATCCGTCACCGGGGTGCCGGCCAGATCGGCCTCGTCAATGAATGCTTCGGACTGCAGAAGCTCGGCCAGCCCGCGCTGGCAATTGTCGCCCGCGTTGGCTCCCACCACCAGCTTGACCACACTGCCGCGCAAGTGGTCCGGGTGGTAGGCGTTGAGCAGCGCATCCGTGTCGGTCAGCTCGGGTAGCGGCCCGAGATCCGCGTCGGGCCGGTAGCGTGCCAGTGCTTCTGCCAGAGGGATGCCGTTACTCATCTTTTTCTTCCTGCGCAGTTCCTGATTTCTCCTGGCGCAACTCCTCCAGCCGATGGATGAGGTTGGGCGGGCGCTGGTGAAAATGAGCCGTTATGCGCCGGCTGAACAGGCCCACATGGGCCGGTGCGATCAGTTCGGGGCAGGCAACGTCGCACAGTTCGCACATGACGCATTCGAAGAATGCATCTCCCGCCTCGCGGTAGCGGCCCGCAACAGACAGTGCGACACCGTTTTCGACGGTAATGCCCTTGGGGCAGGCGTTGTCGCAGCCGTGGCAATGCCGGCAACGCGACGCCTCGGGAAAAATATCCTGGAAACGCGCATGAATGTCCCAGCCATCCTTGAAATCGCTGAGTTCATAATGATGCTGGGGTGCAGATGCCGGCGGCAGGAACACCACTTCGATACCGTTCTCGGCGAAAGTCTGGCAGGCGAGGCCCACCGTCACTTCCTTGCCGCGACGCAGCATGACGCGGCAGGAACCGCACACGCCCTCAAGGCAGCCGACTCCCGTCACCCGCGGCACACCGGCGTGCCAGGCAGCCTCGATCAGGGTCATGCTGGTATCTGCGTTGACGGCAAGGCCGTTGATGGTCAGGGTAACGCCCGACTGTTGATTGCCCTTGTTTGCCGTGGCATCGCTTGTTGTCATGAAATTTCCGGTCGTTACGGGCGCGCGAGATCAATGATCTTGCGCAGATCATAATCCTTGTGCCCGCCGACGTTTTTCACCAGTTCTGCCATGTTCTGGTCGAGCGTGGGGCGCTCGGTCTTGTACAGCAGCCCGTTGGGTTCGCGCCCCTCCTTCCGCGCCATGTTGACCACGTGCATGGCTGCATCCAGATCGCTCACGTCGTGGCTGTCATCCACTATGGCGGTGGCGTTCTTGAAATGCTTGGCGGTGTCCATTTCGTTGAAAGACGGGCAGTGGGAGAGCAGGTTGATAAAGGCGAAACCCTTGTGTTCCATGCCATCCTTGATCAGCTGCGATGCCAGCTTGACGTTGCCGGAAAACGCCTGGGCGACATAAGTGGCGCCATAGGTGAGCATGTACAGCACCGGATCCAGAGGTGCCTCCACACCGCCATAGGGAGTGGTGGGGGTCTTCATTTCCTTCCGCGAAGTGGGTGAACATTGGCCCTTGGTCAAACCATAGACGTGGTTGTCCATCAGGATATACGTCATGTTGATGTTCTTGCGCGCCAGATGCGGCATGTGTCCGCCGCCGATGGAAAAGCCGTCGCCATCGCCGCCGGTGATCACCACGTTGAGGTCGGGGCGCGCCAGCTGGACGCCGGTTGCCACCGGGCCAGCGCGGCCATGCAGGGTGTGCATCTTGTAGGAGCGCACGAAATAGGGCAGGCGCCCGGAGCAGCCGATCCCGGAAATGCTCACCAGATAGTTCGGGTCGATACCGACTTCTGAAAGTGCCCGCAGCAGCCCCGTCAGCACGCCGTAGTGGCCGCAGCCGGCACACCAGAACGATGTAGTGTCATCCTTGTAGTCCTTGGAAGGGAGTTCAACCCGGTGCAGGTGTGTTTGTGCTTGAAGTGCCGTACTCATGCCAGTATCTCCCGAACTTTGTTGACGATCATCTCCGGCGTGAAGGGCATCCCGCCGCATATGGTGTAGGACTCCGGGCGCAACGAAGTCTCCGCGCGCACGAAGTGGGCCAGCTGGCCCTGGAAATTGACCTCGGGCAACAGCAGACGTTTGCACGTTGCGCCGAAGTCCTCGAACTGTTGCACCGGCAGGGGGTGCAGCAGCTTGGGGTAAAAACCCTTGACCTGGTAGCCCTCGGCGCGCAGGCGTTGCAATGCTTCGCGCACCACGCCGATGGTGCTGCCCCAGGCAATCACGCCAAGGTCCGCTTTGGCTTTGCCCGCGCCTTCCGCGGCATCCACTTCCACCGGGTCGACATCGTTGACCACCCCCTTGAGCTTGCGGAAACGTTTGGCCTGCATGGCCTCATGGTTGACCGATGTGTAACTGGGAAGGCCGGTTTCGTCATGTTCGAGGCCGGTGGCGATGTGCATGCCGCCGTGCGTGCCCGGATCGGCCATCGGCGAAATACCATCCTCGGTCAGCGCGTAGCGCCGGTATTCACCTTTGCCGTCCCAGCGCCTGCGCTCCACCACGTGATAGTCTTCAGGATTAGGGTAAGGCACGTTCTGGGTCGAGAACGCCAGCGAGCCGTCGGAAAGCAGCAGCACAGGGCACTGATACTTCTCGGCCAGGTTGAACGCCACCACCGTCAGGTCAATGCAGTCATGTATGCTTTCCACGGACAGCACAATGCGCCCGGCATCGCCGTGGGAGCCATGTATCGCCAGAAACAGGTCGGACTGTTCATGCTTGGTCGGCAACCCGGTGGCGGGGCCGCCACGCTGGACATCAACTACCACACAGGGCAGTTCGCTCATGAACGCCATCCCGAGCATCTCAGTCATCAGCGACAAACCCGGTCCGGAAGTGGAGGTCATCGCCTTCTTGCCTGCGTAGGAGGCGCCGAGAACCTGGGAAATCGAGGCGATTTCGTCTTCGGCCTGAATCAGGGTGCCGCCGCGTTTGGGCAGGTGCTTCGCAACATAGATCGCGACTTCGGTTGCCGGGGTGATCGGGTAGGCGGAAAAGAAATCTAGTCCCGCAATGATCGCGCCGAGGCCGATGGCGTTATTGCCGGACATCACGATGACTTCCTGTTTGGACTTGGGTACCCCGATTGCCCATGGATCGGTCTTTTTCAGTGCGGCCGCCAGTTCGCGACCGCGCTCCAATGCGGCCAGGTTGCCCTTGACCAC
>JAGWMH010000097.1 GCA_028871775.1 Betaproteobacteria bacterium | reverse complement strand
AAATTTAACTTTCCCATCATCATCATTGACGAGGATTTCCGCTCGGAAAATGCCAGCGGACTGGGCGTCCGTGCGTTGGCCGATGCCATTGAAAAAGAAGGCATGGAGGTCATGGGCATCACCAGCTATGGCGACCTGACTTCGTTCGCCCAGCAACAGAGCCGTGCTTCGGCCTTCCTGCTGTCGATTGACGATGAGGAATTCGGCGGCGGCAGCAAGGAAGAAACCGAAACCGCGCTGAAGACCCTGCGTGCTTTCGTGGAGGAAATCCGCTTCAAGAATGCCGACATTCCGATCTATCTTTATGGCGAAACGCGCACCTCGCGCCACATCCCGAACGACATCCTGCGCGAGTTGCACGGCTTCATCCACATGCACGAAGACACGCCGGAATTCGTGGCGCGCCACATCATCCGCGAGGCCAGGTCTTACCTGGATTCGCTTGCTCCGCCGTTTTTTCGCGCGCTGGTAAATTACGCGCAGGACGGTTCCTACTCCTGGCACTGTCCCGGCCATTCGGGGGGCGTGGCTTTCCTGAAATCGCCGGTGGGGCGGATGTTCCACCAGTTCTTCGGCGAAAACATGCTGCGCGCCGATGTGTGCAATTCGGTGGATGAACTCGGCCAGCTGCTTGACCACTCCGGCCCGGTGGCGGCCAGCGAGCGCAATGCGGCGCGCATTTTCAATTGCGACCACCTGTTTTTTGTCACCAACGGCACTTCCACTTCGAACAAGATCGTATGGCATTCCACCGTCGCGCCGGATGACATCGTGGTGGTGGATCGCAACTGCCACAAATCCATCCTGCACGCCATCATGATGACCGGCGCAATCCCGGTGTTCCTGATGCCGACGCGCAACCATTACGGCATCATCGGGCCGATTCCGCTGGAGGAATTCCAGCCGGAGAGCATCCAGCGCAAAATCGACGCCAATCCGTTCATCAAGAACAAGCAGTTGAAACCGCGCATCCTGACCATCACGCAGAGCACCTACGACGGCGTGGTGTACAACGTGGAAACACTGAAGCAGATGCTGGACGGGCGCATTGACACGCTGCACTTCGACGAAGCCTGGCTGCCGCACGCGGCCTTCCACGAGTTCTACAAAGACATGCACGCCATCGGCAAATACAGGCCGCGCGCGAAAGAGTCGATGATCTTCTCCACCCAGTCCACCCACAAACTGCTGGCCGGTTTGTCGCAGGCTTCGCAGATCCTGGTGCGTGAACCGCAGACGCGCAAACTGGACCGTGACTGCTTCAATGAAGCCTATATGATGCATACCTCCACCAGCCCGCAGTACGCCATCATCGCCTCGTGCGACGTGGCGGCCGCGATGATGGAGCCGCCGGGCGGCACCGCGCTGGTGGAAGAATCCATCGCCGAGGCGCTGGACTTCCGCCGCGCCATGCGCAAGGTGGACGAAGAATGGGGTGCCGACTGGTGGTTCAAGGTGTGGGGGCCGGACTACCTGGCAGAGGAGGGCATGTCATCGCGCGAGGACTGGATGCTGGGAGCGGATGACCGCTGGCACGGCTTCGGCAAACTGGCGCCGGGCTTCAACATGCTCGATCCGATCAAGGCCACCATCATCACACCGGGGCTGGATGTGGATGGCGACTTTGCCGACTCCGGCATTCCGGCGGCCATCGTCACCAAGTACCTGGCGGAGCACGGCGTGGTGGTGGAGAAGACCGGGCTGTATTCGTTCTTCATCATGTTCACCATCGGCATCACCAAGGGCCGCTGGAACACCATGGTGACCGAGTTGCAGCAGTTCAAGGACGACTACGACAAGAACCAGCCGCTATGGCGCGTGCTGCCGGAGTTCATCGCCAAGTATCCGCGCTACGAGAAGACCGGCCTGCGCGACCTGTGCGAGCAGATCCACGGCATCTACAAGGCCAACGATGTGGCACGGCTGACCACCGAGATGTACCTGTCCAACATGGAGCCGGCGATGAAGCCGTCCGACGCCTTCGCCAGGATGGCGCACGGCGAGATAGACCGCGTGCCGATTGATGAGCTGGAAGGCCGCATCACCAGCGTGCTGCTGACGCCCTACCCGCCCGGCATCCCGCTGCTGATCCCCGGCGAACGCTTCAACAAGACCATCGTGGACTACCTCAAGTTCGCGCGCGATTTCAACCAGCAGTTCCCCGGCTTCGAAAGCGACATCCACGGGCTGGTGGGGGAAGAAAACGGTGAGACGCGGTATTACGTGGACTGCGTAAGGCAGGATTGAAACTGCCATCGCAATGACCGGCGAAACCGGCAAGCTGCGCATCGACAAATGGCTGTGGGCGGCGCGCTTCTACAAGACACGCAGCCTTGCCGCCGACGCGGTGGAAACCGGCCGGGTGCTGGTCAACGCAGCGCGCGTCAAACCGGCCAAGGCGATTGCCGTCGGCAACAGGCTGGATATCCGCATCGGTCAATACCGCTTTGATGTCGAAGTGCTCGCGCTATCCGGCAAGCGCGGCGGAGCACCCGAGGCGCAGAAACTCTACCGCGAGAGCGAAGCCAGCCGCACCCAGCGTGAAGCCCTCGCCGCGCAGATCAGGGCACAGCTGCAACCGACATTCAAAGGCAGGCCGACCAAGCGCGACCGGCGCGAGATCGAGCGGTTCGAATCGGGGAGCAGGAAGGGCGGAGTGTGGGGAAATTACGAATAGATGGGGTGAACAACGCAATAGCCATCGTCAAAAGAAACGCGAAGCCGATCCGTTAATTTGCAAAAAAGAAATCGACTCCGGTACCTTGGGTTTTTGCCTTTGGTTTTTGTACCCGGTACCTTGGGTTGCGATAGCCACCGTCAGCGAGAGTCCGTTCGGCCTTAAGTAGTGACTTAGCGCGAGGTTATCGTGCTTGGTCAATACTTAGTTGTTCTATCAGAGCCCTTCGATAAACTCAGGAGCGCCTTGTCGAAGGCCATTCGTGTTTCGACAGGCTCAACACGAACGGCTCTTTTTAATCGTTTAATTGCGGCGATAGGTGACGAAGTGGTATTCCAGCGGTTGCGGCGTTTCCTGATGGCGTATTTCGCGTGACACTTCCCGCCATTCCGCCTTGTCGAATGCGGGGAATACCGCATCTCCAGCGACATCCTGCTGAATCTCGGTGATGTAGAGCGTATCCGCCAGCGGCAGCGACTGTGCGTAAACGTCCTCGCCGCCGACCACGAAAGTCTGCGGGTCGCTTGCGCATGATGCGATTGCCTCGGGCAGTGAATGCACGACAGTGCAGCCGTCTATCCTCAGCCTGCGGTCGCGCGTCACCACCACCGTGGTGCGGCCCGGCAACGGCTTGCCGATGGAATCGAAAGTCTTGCGCCCCATGATGAGATGATGTCCCATGGTGAGCGCCTTGAAGTGCTTGAGGTCTTCCGGGATGCGCCACGGCAGCGTGTTGTTGATGCCGATGGTGCGGTTCTTCGCCATCGCGACGATGATTGCTATTTGTTTCTCGGCCATGGCGGTTACCAATGCAGAGTGCGCATCTGAGCGGTTTTCTTGGTCTGGTGCGACTGCATCCGGGCGACAAGATTATCCAGCACGTCTATCGCATCCAGTATGAACGGCCCCTTGTTGAGCATGATGCATTCGGCGCGTTCCGCCATCGCGGCATCCGTCACCTCGGCGCGCGTAGGCATGTTCTGCTTGACCAGCCCTTCCAGTACCTGGGTCGCCCAGATGACCGGAACATGGGCGGATTCGCACAGCCACATGATTTCCTCCTGGGTTTCCGCGAGTTGTTCATAGCCGATTTCCACGGCCAGGTCGCCGCGCGCAATCATCACACCGAAGGGATGGCTGCCCGCGCCGCGAATGATGATTTCGGGCAGATTCTTCAGGGCGAGCCTGGTTTCGATTTTTGCCACCACACCGATATTGTCCGCGCCGCGTTCGGCCAGCGCGGAAATCAGCTGCCCCATGTCTTCGCCGGACTGGACAAATGAATAGCCGACTATGTCCGCATGCTCCACGATGAAATCAAGATCACGCTTGTCCTTGTCGGTGAGCGCGGGAAAATTCAAATCCGTGTCCGGGAAATTAAGCCCCTTTTCCGGCCCCAGTTTTGAGCCTTGCGGCCGGGCACGGGTTATTCTCAGCAATGCGCCTTCGGCATTCAGCGCCTCGACTTTGGCGTGGATATGGCCGTCATCCATCAGCACCCGGTTTCCCGGTTTGAGGTATGCAAAGATGGCGGGTTGCTCACAGGCGATATGGGCGGGAATGATGCTCTTGTCCTCTTCGTCAATTTCCGTGGGTGCGCCCGGTGCCGTATTGTTGGTGAGCTGGAGCGCATCCCCGACCCTGAGCACGATGGGAAGCGGCGGAGCATCAATCGGGCCGATCAATGTTTCAAACACCGGATGGCTTCGCTTGTGATGCAGGAAGTGGGTCAGCGCTATGCCTTCCTCCAGATAGGCACTCCCCATTGAGGAAGCCTGTATCTCGGTCGCCGACAGGATTTCATCCACGATGAGCGCGCCGCTCTTTCCGCGCAGATCGGTAAATTCGATCCTGTCCTCCAGTTTTAACCGCTTGAGCCATGTTGCCTCCACGCTCAGCCGCGCCGGGATCCTGCGTCCCAATCCGTCCTTGAAGGCTTCCCGCCCCGGCAGGCCGCTGCCGTCCAGGATAACGGTTGCAGACTCCACAAAGGAACCGCGAGAGTCGCGCTTGGGCTTGAGGTGGACGACGCTATGGCCAAGTGCAATCTCGCCGGTACGCAGTTTTTGCCCGGCCAGGTCCATCAGGACTTTGCATGAGCGCCCGGTTTCCTGTTCCGCCTGGCGCACGAAGGCCGCCATCTTCTGCCATGCTTCGGGGCCGTCATGAGCGCAGTTGATGCGCGCACAGTCCATC
Organism: Betaproteobacteria bacterium; assembly: GCA_028871775.1. Lineage (GTDB taxonomy): Bacteria > Pseudomonadota > Gammaproteobacteria > Burkholderiales > Gallionellaceae > CAITJF01. The sequence goes on along the minus strand of JAGWMH010000097.1, from coordinate 1,902 downwards.
CCGCGGCTAACCAGTTCTTTCACAAATCCGTAATCCGAAGCGGCTTCGCTGGGGAATGTCACCATGATTCGAACCGAGCGATGGCGGGGTGCGGCGCCAAACAGGCGGACGGCCTGGTGATTAAGGTAGCTGCCGACTTTGGTGAAGGATTGCGCGGTGCGCAGAATTTCATTCGGGTCGGGAAGCGCACCGGTCAGCGCATCGAGTGCGTTGATGACGGCATCGAGATTGGCGAGGACATGCCCCTCGGCACGTCCGAGAGAGGACAAGCCAATCGCGGAAAGCAGGGACTGGGCGTGGCGCAAATCATGGCGGCGCAGCCCGATATAAGCCCCCATGTTTTTTGCGGAAGTAAGAAATTCGCGGCGCTGGATATGGGGGCGCCATTTATCCATGCAGGCTTTCTGGGTTTTTTCCGCTTCCGCGCGGAAGCGGCGCAGGTCGGCCAGCAACTGCACCAACTGCTGGCCCTCAGGCGCGTTGCCGCCGGGCGCCGGGGCGGTGGCCGTTGCTTTTTTGCTGCCGCGCTTCACACCGCTATCGGCGCCTTGATCGCCGGGTGAGGGTCGTAGTCTTCGAGCGTGAAGTCCTCGAATTTGAACTCGAAAATATTCTTCACGCCGGGGTTGATGCGCATGGTTGGCAGCGGACGCGGTTCGCGCGACAGTTGCTCGCGTGTTTGTTCCATGTGGTTGAGGTACAGGTGCGCATCGCCGAAGGTGTGCACGAAGTCACCCGGCTCAAGGCCGCACACCTGCGCCACCATCAGCGTGAGCAATGCGTATGAGGCGATGTTGAACGGCACGCCGAGGAAAATGTCGGCGCTGCGCTGGTATAGCTGGCAGGACAATTTGCCAGCCTGTCCCGGGCCTGCCGCAGGGGTCACATAAAACTGAAAGAACGCATGGCAGGGCGCCAGCGCCATCTTGTCGAGCTCGCCCACGTTCCAGGCAGACACGATCAGACGGCGCGAATCGGGGTTCTTCTTGATCTGCTCCACCACTTCGGCAATCTGGTCCACCACGCGCCCGTCCGCCGTGGCCCAGGAGCGCCATTGCTTGCCGTACACCGGACCGAGGTTGCCGTTCTCGTCCGCCCACTCGTCCCAGATCTTGACGCCGTTGTCCTTGAGATACTTGATGTTGGTGTCACCCCGCAAGAACCACAGCAGCTCATGGATGATGGATTTCATGTGGCACTTCTTGGTGGTGACCAGCGGGAAGCCGTCATGCAGGTTGAAGCGCATCTGGTAGCCGAACACGCTGACCGTGCCGGTGCCGGTGCGGTCGGTTTTTTTTGTGCCGTGGGTGAGCACGTGCTGCATTAAATCTAAGTATTGGCGCATGGTGAAGCTCGTATAATTGCGGCTATTAGTGTTGTCATTCCGGCGCAGGCCGGAATGACGAAATCCAACAGTTAAATTCGAGGACACCATGCTAGCACAACTCACCTTATCCCAGACCCTGCCCGCCACCCCTTCAGCCACGCATTTGCTGGTGCTGCTGCCGAAGGCCAAGGCGCTGCCAAAAGACCTGCCGCACGGTGGGTTGCTCAAGGCCGTGCTGGTGCGGCGCGACATGAAGGCCGATGAGCTGGTGAAATCGCCCGTCGCCGCGAATGCCGAAAACGGCGCGCTGGTGGCGTGGGGCATGCTGGATCTCGAGAAGGACACGTTTGCGCAGCAGGTGCAGGTGCGCAAGGCATTGCAGTTGCTGCTGGGGGAAAACCCCAAGAGCATCAGCATCGTCGTGCTGGGCGATGAGGCGCAGCGCAAACGCGCCGCCGAGCTGGCGGTGTACGGCGCATGGGTGAACGGTGCGCTGCTGCCGGTGCACAAGAAAAAGGACGAGCGCAAGCCGCTGCAAAAAATCGAGCTTTTCGGCTTCGCCGACAAGAAAATCT
>JAGWMH010000096.1 GCA_028871775.1 Betaproteobacteria bacterium | reverse complement strand
CCCGGATTGTGATTCCGGTTGTCGTGGGTTCGAGCCCCATCAGTCACCCCACCCAATTCTAGTATCGCAAAATATCCTGTTTGGAGCTTACTCGCAGTTAACTCCACCTGGCTACTAGAACCCCTGCAAGCCCTGGATACGCGATTCTCTGTGTCTTGCCCGCGTGACAAATCGTCAGGGCGCTTGGCCCAAGTGGGGCTGTGTGCGTAATCTGCGGACAAATCTCCGATTTAGAAACCTGGAAATCAATCAGGCGACTGCATTTCGTCTTTCCGTGTGATGGTGACGAAGGTGCCAGTACCGCCCAGCGCGTCTTTAGTACAAAACTAGACTGGATAGTCTAATCTAAGTAATATTCATCAATTATGAATATGATGATGGCTAATCGGGAGCGGCTGCTGCTCGCTGCGCGGGAGTTGTTTCTTGAACAGGGCTACGACGCCAGTGTGGACGCGATCATTGGCCGCGCCGAGGTGGCGCGGCAGACGTTCTACAACCACTTCAAAAACAAGGAGAGTCTGTTTGCCGAGGTAGTGCGGGATTGCTTTCTCGATGTCCTCGCGCCACTGAACGGACATACCGACAATTTGCAGCAGAGCCTGATGAGCTTTGCAGAAATATACCGGCAGCGGGTGCTTAACCCGGAAAGCATTGCGGCATATCGCATACTGAGTGGCCAGGCACTGCGCTTTCCCGATCTGGTGCGCGAAGTCTATGCGCTGGGAACAGGGCAGATGACAGAGCGACTGGCTGATTTTTTGCGCAAGGCAATGGATGAGGGGCACATCCGCCATGCCGACCCGGTATTCGCGGCGGAGTTGTTGCTGGCGATGGCAGTGGGGCAGGAACGTTCGCAGCGTCTGTTCGGTATCCCATGCCGGGAAGAAGATGAGCAGTTGAAAATAAAACAAGTGGTTGACGGCTTTTTGCGAATGTTTGCGTCGTAACGCGGCGCCTGATTAACCGGAGATTTACCAGATGAAGCCAAGAACTCCTCACTTAACCACCACAGCCATCTTTGCTGCCATGCTTGTGCTTGCCGCTTGCGGCGCCAAGGAAGGAGGGGCGCCGCAAGCACCCGCAGGCGGCGCTGCACCGCTCCCGCCTGAGGTTGATGTAGTAACGGTCTCCATGGGTACCGCGACACTGACTCAGGATCTTCCAGGACGCATGGAGGCACACCGCACCGCGCAAGTACGGGCGAGGGTGGAAGGAATCATCGAGAAGCGCCTGTTCGTCGAAGGCAGCGACGTGAAAGCGGGTGATACGCTGTTCCAGATTGATGCCCGCAACTATCAGGCAGCTTACGATTCCGCCAAGGCCGACGTGGGAGTGGCGCGCCAGACAGTGGAGCGCTACAAGCCGCTGCTTGCGGCGAAAGCAGTTAGCCAGCAGGATTATGATCTGGCCGAGGCCAGGCTCAAGCAGGCCGAAGCTGCTTTATCCCGGGCGCTACTCGATCTGGAGAATACCCACGTGCCAGCGCCCATTGCAGGGCGCATAGGCCGTGCGCAGGTGACGGAGGGTGCGCTCGTCGGGCGCGGCGAGGCCACGCTGCTTGCCATCATCGAGCAGGTTGACCCCATCTATGCCAATTTCACCCAGCCGGGCGCCGATTTGCTGCGCCTGCAGCAGGCATTCAAGTCCGGCAGGCTGAAACGCGCGGGATCGGCGCAGGTCGAGCTCGTCCTCGAGGACGGCAGCGTCTATCCACTTCCGGGCAAGCTGTTGTTCTCCAATCTCGCCGTGGATCCGAGTACGGGTAGTGTATCGCTGCGCGCCGAATTTCCCAATCCGAAACAGGAGTTGTTGCCCGGCATGTTCGCGCGCATCCGTTTCCCGGAAGCCAGCGCCGACAACAGCATCAGGCTGCCCCAGCGCGCGGTGCAGACCGGGCCGCAGGGTCAGTTCGTGATGGTGGTGAATGCAGAGGGTAAGATGGAGCCCCGCCCGGTCAAAACGGGCGGCATGTCGGGTGGCGACTTTATCATCGCCGAAGGCCTGAAGCCCGGCGATCAGGTGATCGTTAACGGGTTGCAGAAGGCGCGGCCCGGCACGCCGGTGAAGCCCATGCCGTGGAATCCGACAGGAAGTGCGCCAGCAAGCGCACCAGCTCCGAATGCCCCTGCAGTTCCTGAGAAGTAGAGAGGGGCGTCGTGTTCGCAAAATTCTTCATTGACCGCCCGATCTTTGCCTGGGTCATCGCCATCATCATTTTGCTGGGCGGCGGGCTGGCCCTGCGCAGCCTGCCGGTCGCGTCCTATCCGTCGGTAGCGCCGCCGGCTCTGGCCATCACGTTTAACTATCCCGGCGCCTCGGCGCAGGTGGTGGAGGAAACCGCCGTCGCCTTGGTTGAGCAGGAAATGAACGGCATCGAACACCTGCTCTACATGGAGTCGTCTTCAGAACTTGGTGTCGGCGCCATCACGCTGACCTTTGAGGCAGGCACCAACCTGGACGCCGCTTCGGTCGTGGCGCAGAACCGTATCAAGCGCGCCGAGGCGCGTCTGCCGGAAGATGTGCGCCGCATGGGTGTGACCGTGGCGAAATCGGCGCGCAATTATCTGATGTTCGTCGCGCTCATCTCGCCGGACAAGAGCCGCGACAATGTGGCGCTCGGCAGCTATGCCGCCGCCAACCTGCTGGAGAACATCCGCCGCATACCGGGCGTGGGTGAAGCGATACTGTTCGGCACCGAATACTCGATGCGGCTGTGGCTGAAGCCGGAAAAACTCCATGCCTACAATCTTTCGCCCGGCGATGTCACCAAGGCCGTGCGCGCGCAAAACACGCAGCTGGCCATCGGCGAACTCGGCCAACTGCCTGCAGCGGCAGGACAGCAATTGAACGCGGTGATCGTCACCCAGAGCAGATTGTCCACGCCGGAAGAATTCGGCAATGTCATCGTGCGCACCAATGCGGATGGCTCCTCGGTGCGGGTCAAGGATGTGGCGCGGCTGGAACTGGGTGCGCAGGATTATTCCATCGCCGCGCGCATAGACGGGCAACCGGCTTCGGCCATCGCCATCCGCCTTGCGCCCAGCGCCAATGCGCTGGACACCGCCAAGGCGGTCAAGGCCAAGATGACAGAACTGGCCAAATCCTTCCCCAAGGGCGTGGACTGGCTGGTACCCTACGATACTTCTCAGTTCGTCGAGATTTCGATCAGCGAAGTGGTGAAGACGCTGGCGGAAGCCATGCTGCTGGTGTTCGTCGTCATCTACCTGTTCCTGGGAAACTTGCGCGCAACCTTCATACCCAGCATCGTCGTGCCGGTCGCCCTGGTCGGGGGTATGGTGGGTTTGTATGCCGTCGGTTACTCGATCAACACCTTGACGCTGTTTGCCATGGTGCTGGCCATCGGCATCGTGGTAGATGATGCCATCGTGGTGGTGGAGAACGTGGAACGCATCATGACCGAAGACGGCCTTCCGCCGCGCGAAGCCACGCGCAAGGCCATGGATCAGATCTTCGGCGCCATCATTGCCATCACGCTGGTGCTGTGCGCGGTGTTCGTCCCCATGGCGTTCTTCTCCGGCTCGACCGGGGCGATCTACCGCCAGTTCGCAGTTACGCTGATCATGACCATCCTGTTCTCGGTACTGATGGCCTTGACCCTGACACCGGCCTTGTGCGCCACGCTGCTGAAACATACACCCGGCCAAGGGCTGGCACCGACAACCGGTTTCCTCGGCTGGTTCAACCGCTATTTCACCAAAACCACCCAGCGCTACCAGTACGGGGTGGGCAGGGTACTGCAACGCACCGGGCGGGCTCTGGTGGTGTACGCAGCCATCCTGGGTGCGCTGGGCTGGCTGTTTTTTCATCTGCCGACCAGCTTCCTGCCCGAAGAGGATCAAGGTTATTTCATCAGCGTGATCCAATTGCCGCCTGGCGCCACGCGGGAACGCTCGCAGGAAGTGCTGTCGGAAGTGGAAAAGTTCTATCTCAAACAGCCCGAGGTGGAGCACGTCATCGGCGTGCTCGGATTTTCCTTCTTCGGTCGCGGGCAGAACACAGCGACCGCTTTCGTCCGCCTGAAGGATTGGGATGCACGGCCCAGCCCGGACAACTCGGCCTCTTCGCTGGTGAAGCGCGCCAACATGATGCTGTTCCGCATCAAGCAGGCGATGATCTTCGCCGTCAACGTCCCGCCGATTCCCGAACTGGCGGCCATCGGCGGTTTCGATTTCCGTTTGCAGGATCGTACCGGGCAGGGACGGGACAAGCTGCTTGAAGCGCGCAACATGGCGCTGGGCATCGCGAGCAACAGCACTGTGCTGGCGGGTGTGCGACCTGAAGGGCAGGAGGCCGGGCCGCAACTGCAACTCAACATTGACCGCCTGAAGGCGCAGGCGCTGGGCATAGATATCGCCGACCTGAATGATGCCCTGCAATCGGTGCTCGGCGTGGCCTATATCAACGACTTCGTGCGCGAGGGCCGCATCCTGCGGGTACAGATGCAGGCGGAGGCGGACAACCGCACGACGCCTGAGCAGATAATGCGGATCCCGGTGCGCAATGCACAGGGCGGTATGGTGCCGCTGTCCGAGATCGCCACGCCGCACTGGACGGCGGCTTCGCCGAAACTGGACCGCTACAATGGCCTGCCCGCAATGAAGATTTCCGGCGGCCCCGCGCCGGGCCACAGCAGCGGCGAGGCCATGCTGGCGATGGAGGACGTGGCGTCCAAACTGCCGCTTGGCTTCGGCTTCGAGTGGTCCGGAACCTCCAATGAGGAGCGGCTCTCCGGCAATCAGGCACCGTTCCTGTTTGCACTGTCGGTGGTCGCGGTGTTCCTGTGCTTGGCGGCGCTATATGAGAGCTGGCCCATCCCATTCGCCGTGATCCTGGTGGTGCCCATCGGCATCCTCGGCGCGGTGCTGGCCGTGACCCTGCGCGGCCTGCCTAACGACATTTACTTCAAGGTCGGGCTGATTGTCATCATCGGGCTTGCGGCGAAAAATGCGATCCTGATTATTCAGTTTGCCCGGGATTTGCAGGATCATGGACACGATCTGGTTGAGGCTACGCTGGAAGCCTGCCGCTTGAGGTTCCGCCCCATTTTGATGACCTCCATCGCCTTTATTCTGGGTGTCCTGCCGCTGGCCATTTCCACCGGCGCCGGTGCGAATGGTCGCATTGCAATCGGTACCGGTGTCATGGGCGGTATGATCGCCGCGACAGTATTGGCGGTGTTTCTGGTGCCGGTATTCTTCGTCGTCGTCCGGCGCATCTTCCCCGGCCGTGCGCGGCAGCATGAGGACAAGCATGAGTAAGATGGAAAGAAAATTGAAAGCGGCCGCAGTCCTGCTACCTGCCTGCCTGTTGGCGGCATGCACCACCGGGCCGGACTATAAGCGCCCGGAAGTGGTGTTGCCGGAAAGCTGGCCGGTGAAGCCAAACGATACGGCCCAGAGGGTTAGTGGCGCTAGCGAACAATGGTGGCATCTCTATGCCGATGCCTTCCTCGACCAACTCGAAGAAGAGGCGCTGGTTCACAATGCCGACATCCAGGTGGCTGCGGCGCGGGTGCTGGAAGTGCGCGCGCAATTGGGTATAACCGAGGCGGACCAATATCCGTCTGTCAGCGCGAATGTGGCGGAGAGCCGCACTAAGGTTTCCACTGTCGGCACGGTGCCTTATCCGGCAACTTTCCAGCCCACCCAGAATTTTTCGCACGTCAGCTTGAATGCAAGTTATGAACTTGACCTGTGGGGCAAGCTCCGCCGTGCCAGCGAAGCCTCGCGCGCGGAACTGCTCGCCGCGGAATCGGCGAGGGAGACGGTGCGCCTTTCCCTGGCCACGCAGGTGGCGCAACAGTATTTTGCCCTCGTATCGCTGGATGCACAGGAAACGGCCATCCGCCGCGTGCTGGCAGGCCGCCAGGAAAGGTTTGCGCTCAACAGGAAGCAGCTTGAGGTCGGCGTGATTTCCGAATACGACCTGCATCAGGCGGAAGCCGACGTGGCGGCGGTGCAATCGCAACTCACCTCGATAGTCCAGGCGCGCGACAAACAGGAAACCGCACTAACGCTGCTGCTGGGACGCTCGCCGCGCGATGTGATGAGCAGCAACCTGCTTCGCGGCAACCCGTCTCTTCCAGCAGCATCGGTGCCGGATGGGCTGCCTGCCGATTTGTTATTGCACAGGCCTGACCTGAAGGACGCCGAGTCGCGCTTGGTAGCGCTGAATGCACGCATCGGCGCAGCTCGCTCGCAGTTTTTCCCCTCGATAACCCTGACCTCGTATCTTGGCAGCGAAAGCGTCGCGCTCGCCAACCTGTTTACCGGCCCGGCGGGAATCTTCCAGTTCGCCGCCAATGCTAGCCAACCGGTCTTCAACGCGGGCCGCGTAGGGTACCTGGTGGATGTGGCGGAAGCACGCCGCGACCAGGCTTTGGTGCAATACAAGCAGGCCATTGCCAGTGCCTTCGCCGATGTGCGCAATGCCTTGTCGGCACAGGAGTCCGCCCGGCAGGTGCTGGCTTCAGAAAGTACACGCAGCGAAGCGCTGGCGCAAACCTACAGACAGGCCGAGTTGCGCTATCAGACGGGCATTGCCAGTCGCCTGGAATTGCTGGACGTGGAGCGGAATTATCTGCAAGCCGAGTTGAACCGGTTGGATGCCGAACGCGCTCAGCGCAGTGCAGTCGCCGACCTGTTCAAGGCGTTGGGAGGAGGATGGCAATCCCCAGATAAGCAAAGCTCCACAAAAGCAGAATAAGGATAAAGATTGTAGAAACACATTCCCTTTAATTAAGTTTAACTTAATTTATTAACGGTCTGAATATAATAAACATTGCCATTT
>JAGWMH010000095.1 GCA_028871775.1 Betaproteobacteria bacterium | reverse complement strand
AGGCGGATAGCCTAGCTCTTTCCAAACTGCTTCAAGATTGGAGATGAGTTCTTCTGGTGAATAATGCTTTTCTCTTCCACCAGTAATACCTATCAATGCGAGTGCCTTCTTCCACGATCCAAATCTGTCAATTATCGTAGCCGAATGGGGGCGCTTTCCGGCAAGCCCATCATATGAAGTAGATGTAAAGTAGATCCCACCAAGCATTTCTGCAGCAGATTGCAATGCGTTTAGCAAATCACTATCGCTTAAGCGCGTGCGCTTCGCATTTAAATCGAACTTAAACCTATCACTCACAGCCTACCCCTAATAACCTAGAACCGGCGCCAGCCAGTGCTCCGCCTCTTCCAAACTCCAGCCCTTGCGCTTGGCGTAGTTCTCGACCTGGTCCTTGTCTATCTTGGCGGTGGCGAAATATTGTGCCTGCGGGTGCGCGAAGTAGAAGCCGCTCACCGCAGCGGTGGGCAGCATCGCGAAACTTTCGGTCAGGGTGATGCCGGCATTGAGCGGTGCCTGCAACAGCTCGAACAGCGCGCCCTTCTCGGTGTGGTCTGGGCAGGCGGGATAGCCGGCTGCGGGGCGGATGCCGCGATATTGCTCGTCGATCAATGCCTCGTTGCCAAGTTGCTCATCCGCGGCAAAGCCCCAGAATTCGCGGCGCACGCGGGCGTGCAGCAGTTCGGCGAAGGCCTCGGCAAGGCGGTCCGCCAGTGACTTGAGCAGGATGCTGTTGTAGTCGTCGTTCTGCTTCTCGAACTCGGCTATGCGCGCGTCTATGCCGATGCCGGCGGTGACGGCGAATGCGCCGATGTAGTCGGCCACACCGCTGTCTTTCGGCGCAATGAAATCGGCAAGGCACAGGTTGGGTTTGTCCGGCGGTTTGACCATCTGCTGGCGCAGGTTGTGCCAGGTCATCGCCACCTTGCTGCGCGATTCGTCGGTGTAGATTTCAATGTCGTCGCTGTTCACACTGTTCGCGGGGAACAGGCCGAACACCGCATTTGCGGTGAGCCACTTTTCCTCAATGATGCGCCTGAGCATGGTCTGCGCGTCGTGGAACAGGCTGCGCGCGGCTTCGCCCACCGCTGCGTCCTGCAGAATTTTCGGGTAGCGCCCGGACAGCTCCCAGGCATGGAAGAACGGCGTCCAGTCGATGTATTCGGCGATCTTGTCCAGCGGATAGTGTTCGAACTTGTGTACGCCCGTAAGTAGCGGCTTGGGCGGGGTGTAATTTTCCCAGTCGATTTTTAGCCCATGCTCGCGGGCCTCTATCAGGGTGTAGCGCGCGGGCTGCCCTTTTTTGCCGGCGTGCAGCCCGCGCGCGTGGGCATAATCGCTCTTGATTTCCGCCACGTAGTTGTCGCGCAGCGTTGTGCTGAGCAGGTTGTTGCACACACCCACCGCGCGCGAGGCATCGGCGACGTACACCGTGGCGCCGTTTAGATAGCCCGGTTCGATTTTCACCGCGGTGTGCACGCGCGACGTGGTCGCGCCGCCGATCATCAACGGGATGGTGAAGCCCTGGCGCTGCATTTCTTTCGCCACATGCGCCATCTCTTCCAGCGACGGGGTAATCAGCCCGGACAGGCCGATGATGTCTGCGTTGTGCTTGCGGGCTGTGTCCAGAATTTGCTGGCACGGCACCATCACGCCCATGTTTATCACCTCGAAGTTGTTGCACTGCAACACCACGGCGACGATATTCTTGCCGATGTCGTGCACGTCGCCCTTGACCGTGGCCAGCACGATCTTGCCCTTGGCGCTGGTGTTGCCGGTGCGCAATTTTTCCGCTTCGATGTAAGGCACCAGATGCGCCACCGCCTGCTTCATCACGCGCGCGGATTTCACCACTTGCGGCAGGAACATCTTGCCCGCGCCGAACAGGTCGCCGACCACGTTCATGCCGGTCATCAGCGGGCCTTCGATCACTTCCACCGGGAACTTTGCCTGCCGGCGCGCCTCTTCGGTGTCCTCCACGACGTAGGTGGTGATGCCGCGCACCAGTGCGTGGGTGAGCCGCTCCTGCACCGTGCCCTTGCGCCACTCCAGATCCTCGACTTGCGCCTTGCCGCCGCCCTTTACTGTTTCGGCCAACTGAACCAGTTTTTCTCCGGCATCGGGGCTGCGGTTCAGCACCACGTCTTCCACCGCGTCGCGCAACTCGCGCGGAATTTCCTCGTACACGCCGAGTTGCCCGGCATTGACGATGCCCATGGTCAGGCCCGCCTTAATGGTGTGATACAGGAACACGGTGTGGATGGCCTCGCGCACCGCCTCGTTGCCGCGGAACGAGAACGACACATTGGACACGCCGCCGCTAACCTTGGCGTAAGGCAGGTGCTGCCTGATCCAGCGCGTGGCTTCGATGAAATCCACCGCGTAGTTGTTGTGCTCCTCGATGCCGGTGGCGATGGCGAAAATGTTCGGGTCGAAGATGATGTCCTCCGGCGGGAAGCCGACCTTGTTAACAAGGATATCGTAGCTGCGCTGGCAGATTTCGGTCTTGCGTTTGAATGTGTCGGCCTGGCCTTGTTCGTCGAAGGCCATTACTACCGCCGCCGCGCCGTAGCGCTTAACCAGCCGCGCATACTTGAGGAACGGTTCCTCGCCTTCCTTGAGCGAGATGGAATTGACGATGGACTTGCCCTGCGCGCATTTCAGCCCGGCCTCGATCACTTCCCATTTGGACGAGTCGATCATCAGCGGCACGCGCGAGATGTCCGGCTCGGAGGCAATCATGTTGACGAACCTGGTCATCGCGGCCTGCGAATCCAGCATCGCTTCGTCCATGTTGATGTCGATGATCTGCGCGCCGTTCTCCACCTGCTGGCGTGCCACGCTGACTGCCTCGGCATAATCGCCGGACAGAATCAAGCGTGCAAACAGCTTCGAGCCGGTGACGTTGGTGCGCTCGCCGACATTGACGAACAGCGAGTCGTCACCGATGTTGAACGGCTCCAGCCCGGACAGGCGGCACTTCTTTTCGATGTCCGGGATGCGGCGCGGCGGTACGCCTTTCAGTGCCTCGGCAATCGCCTTGATATGCGCCGGCGACGTGCCGCAACAGCCGCCTGCAATGTTGAGGAAGCCGCTGGCGGCGAATTCCTTCATCAGCCGGGCGGTGGTTTCCGGCGTTTCATCGTAGCCGGTCTCGGACAAAGGGTTGGGCAGCCCCGCGTTGGGGTGCGCGCTGATATAACAGCTGGCCACACGCGACAGTTCTTCAACGTACGGGCGTATCAGTTCAGCGCCCAGCGCGCAGTTGAGGCCGATGGACAGCGGCTTGGCGTGACTCAGCGAATTCCAGAACGCCTCGGTAGTCTGTCCCGATAAGGTGCGCCCGGATGCGTCGGTGATGGTGCCAGAGATCATGATTGGGACCCTGGCGCCGCGTTGCTCGAAAACCTGCTCGATGGCGAACAGCGCCGCCTTGGCGTTGAGCGTGTCGAAAATGGTTTCGACCAGCAGCAGGTCGGCGCCACCGTCGAGCAGGCCGCGCACCGCCTCGCTGTAGCTTTCTACCAGCTCGTCGAAGGTGACATTGCGCGCGCCGGGATCGTTCACGTCCGGCGAAATCGATGCCGTGCGTCCGGTCGGCCCCAGCACGCCCGCGACGAAGCGCGGCTTGACCTTTGTTCCGAATTTATCGCACAAGCCGCGCGCCAGCCTGGCTCCGGCCACGTTCAATTCGTACACCAGATGCTGCATCTCGTAATCCGCCATCGAGACGGAATTGGAATTGAAAGTGCAGGTTGAGAGGATGTCCGCGCCCGCTTCGAGATACTGGCGATGGATGCCGCCGATGATGTGCGGCTGGGTTAGCAGCAGCAGGTCGTTGTTGCCTTTGACATCAACCGGATGTTCGGCAAAGTTCTGGCGCGGGCCGCTGTAAGCGCCATAAGCCACCGTACCGCGATAGTGTTCTTCGGTGAGTTTGTAACGCTGAATCATGGTGCCCATCGCCCCATCCAGAATCAGGATGCGTTGACGGATGAGCTGCTCAATCGGGTGGGTGTTGCCGGTCATGGTGTGCTGCCTTGAAAATGAGCGCGGATTTTACCACGAGGAGCAGCGGGTAGCTTTATGGCCGGTCATTCCAGCTTGCACGGAATGACGAATTGAGCGGCTTAGAAGTTTAACCGCCGGTACTGTATTGCTTCGGCAATATGTTTGGTTGCGATGCTATCAACCCCTTCCAGATCGGCGATAGTGCGGGCTCACCTTGAGCACACGGTGGTAGGCGTGCGCGGAAAGAGGGTCGCGCTTTAACCGGCAGGCAGCTGGTGATACGATGTCCGAAGTACAGCGCATAGCGGCTATTGGCGTCTGCAACATCTGACGGTTGTTAACGGCCATGAGCGTACGATCACGGTTGCCATGCAATTTGATTTGCGGCACGATGCGCTGATAAGAATGTCATCGACCCATTCTTAAGCAGCGAATGTGACATGAGCCAAGTATGGCAACCCAATCCTCTGTACAGATAATGTTCTTTAAGCTTCTGCTTCGAAATACGCCCAACAAACTGATGGCCCGGACTGCCGCGTTGTATATCCTGTTAGAGGCGAGTTTCCCCTCATTTACCCGCAAAGCGGCCGATGCTGATTGCCCTTTCCAGCAGGGCCGGCATTGAACTTCCTGGCCCATGCACTCCTTGCAGGTGACGCTCCTCCCTTGATCGTGGGCGGGGTCATCGGGGACTGGATCAAAGGCCCATTGCCTGGAGTACTGCCGGACGACCTGGCAAAGGGAGTTGCCCTGCATCGCGCCATTGATAGCTTTGCGGAATCGCACCCGGCCTTTCGGCGGAGCCGCTCACGAATCTCTGCGGATCGCAGACGGTATGCCGGAGTGCTCGTTGATGTGTTCTACGATCATCTGCTGGCTCGAAACTGGGCTGTCGTACATCACCGACCACTGGATGAGTATTGTGAAGCGGTCTATCGATTGATCAACGACAGACTGAAGGAGCTCCCCATCTCCTCGCATCCTGCGTTGACGCTGATGGCGAGGGAGGATTGGCTGACGAGCTACGCACAGGTTGAAGGGATCGCCGACGTATTGGCCCGCATGTCGCGCCGGGCCCGGCAACCCAATCCCCTGGCGAATGGCGAGCAAGAGTTTCTTGCGGACGTCGATGGCTTTACCAGCGATTTCTACGCATGGCTCGACGATACGAGAGAGTTCTGCCAGCTGTGGCTGGCCGAGTAATACGCAAGGCACAGGCCGCTTTGGTTCGGGGTTTGAACGCTGCCTGCTATGGCTTTCCGGACGCTGATCAAAAAGTTTTTGGGAAGGTGGAAAGCACCTCCAGGCACTACATAAAGAATGTGCTGACTGCCGCACTGGTTGCTGTATGTCGCCAAGAACTTCGGTGTGTCCGCGCTGAGGCTGTACCGCTGGATCCCGGCTTCAGCGCACCCATAGTGGTAATTATTCAGATTTCAAAAATGCCGAGGGTTACGGTTTACAATCTTTTATACTGAACGAAGGGATTGGCAGTCTAGCTACGGAGGCGAGCGATGGGTACCGTGGAGGATGAGATTCGGGCACAGGGGCAGGACGTCTTCCGGCTGATGGAGACCGGACTGCCTGCGGTGTTCGACAGGAAACGCTGGGGAGGAATGCTCATGAACCTCGCCATGTCCGACCCGGAGCTGAAGGTGCGGCTCTTCCGCTTCGTTGATGTCCTCCCCACCCTCGCTACTCCCGAGCAGCTTGTGGGGCATATCAGGGAATACTTCCTCGATGAGGGGGCTCGTATCCCGGCGCTCCTGAAACGGCTCCTTGCGGGCGTCGAATCGGGGCCCACCGCCGGGATCGCCGCTGGTCTGGTGCGGCGGAACATCGTCTCCTTTTCTCGCGCTTTCATTGCCGGAGACACACCGGCGGAAGCGCTCCCCGTCCTGGAAAAGCTCTGGAGGGAGGGAAACGGGATGACGGTAGACATCCTCGGTGAGGCTGCCCTCTCGGAGCAGGAGGCCCAACGATACTTCGACCTCTACCTGGAGCTGATCGCCACCCTCGCCCGGGAGATGGCCGGGTGGCCTACCCATGATCTCCGGCGGGAGCAGCGGTTTCCCCGTCTCAACGTGTCGGTCAAGGTAAGCTCTCTCTTCTCCCGGATCGGGCCGGTGAATTACGAGGAGAGCGTGGCGATGGTCAAGGAGAGGCTCCGCCCGATGTTCCGCAAGGCGCGGGAAGCGGGAGGCTTCGTCAACCTCGACATGGAGACTTACAGCCTGAAGAACATCACCCTCGATGTCTTTACCGAACTCCTGGACGAGCAGGAGTTCAATGGCTGGGAGGGGGCGGGGATCGCCCTGCAGGCGTACCTGAAGGATACCTGGGACGACCTGCAGCGCCTGATCGGCTGGGCGCGGAGCGGCAGGCGGCGGATCACGGTGCGGCTGGTGAAGGGCGCGTACTGGGAGTACGAGACCGTGACGGCGCGCCAGAAGGGATGGCCGGTGCCGGTGTTCTGCACCAAGGGCCACACCGACTGGAACTTCGAGCGGTGCACGGAGTTCCTCCTGGCGAATAGCGCGACCGTCACCCCGGCGCTTGCCACCCACAACGTCCGCTCCCTGGCCGCAGCCATGGTCGCGGCCCGGCGGCACGGTGTCGGAGGCGGGGCCTTCGAGTTCCAGATGCTCTTCGGCATGGCCGAGCCGGTGAAACGCGCGGTGAGCCGGATGGGGTACGCGATCAGGGAGTATGCGCCGCTCGGCGCGCTCATTCCGGGGATGGCCTACCTGGTCAGGCGCCTGCTGGAGAACAGCTCCAACGAGGGGTTTCTGCGCAGGACCTTCGTCGACAACGCGGGACGCGATCTCCTCCTGGCCCCCCCGGA
>JAGWMH010000094.1 GCA_028871775.1 Betaproteobacteria bacterium | reverse complement strand
CAGTTCCTCCACTTCCTGGGCTGCCTGCCAGAAAAACAAATAGGGGCTGATCGTCGTGCCAAAAATTGCAACGATGAGAAGAAGGTAGTTTTGTGAGATTTCAAGTTTCGGCACAAACGTTCCGCGCAACACCTCGCCCCATGGCACATGGGAGGCAAATACGGTTCCCACATAAGCGAATAATGTCAATGTTAACCACTTCAATACACCTACGTAGCGTTGGTAAGGTATGAACACCTGCAATAGCAAACAGATCATGCCCAAAGCGACGGCATAAATGTGTCTCGGCCCGCCAACCGACAATTTAAGGGCGTCTGCCATTGCCGCCAGATCGGCCCCGATGTTGATGGTGTTGGCCACCAGCAGCAGTGCGACCAAGGACAGTGTGACTCCGCGCGGGTTGGTCTTTGCCATGTTGGCCGCCAGGCCGTGGCCCGTGACGCAGCCGATGCGCGCACTGATCACCTGGATTCCGACCATCAGTGGATAAGTAAACAGCAGCGTCCACAATGTGCCAAAACCATATTGCGCACCGCCCTGGGAATACGTGGCAATGCCGCTGGGGTCATCATCGGCTGCTCCGGTAATCAGCCCGGGCCCAAGCTTGCCAAGCCATTGGGAAAGCGTTTTTTTCATCTGGAGAATAACCGGTTGGGGTTGAGATGAGCGGCCGCGATTTTGCCATACTTTGCCGCCGGCAACAGCATTAACTACCGGCAGTGCGATCACACAATAGCGCGCAAATTTCCCCAATTGTCATGAACAGCGCGGCCTGACACGGGTTGGGGTACAGCCAGCTGCGTGCCGAACAACCGCGAGGCGTTGGTGCTGGATGCGGTGCAGGCCGGACGGCAAAGCGGCGAGCGACGTCACCGGCTTTGGTGTGGGTGGGAATTGGGGATGCCAGGAGGCAGCAGGTACCGCAGAAAACGATGAGGCTGATACAAAACAAGACGGCCGGCAATAGCCGGCCGTCCCGATTACAGACTTTAGCGCATTAGCGGCGGATGTAAGCCGCGCAGCCCGAGTCGTTAAAGCTCCAGTCAGAGCACACTGTCCCGCCGGCGGAAGCTGTCACAATGGCTACTGCCTTCTTCTCGGTTGGCTTGAGGTACGCCGCGCAGCCCGGATTGTTGAAGCTCCAATCAGCGCAGGAAGCCTTATCGGTGGAAGCCGTCACGATGGCTTCTGCCTTTTTCTGGGATGGCTTGAGGTATGCCGCGCAACCCGCATTGTTGAAGCTCCAGTCGGAGCAGGACAGCCCGTCAGCGAAAGCAGCTTGTGTTGTAAAGGTTGCGGCAGAAACAAGCGCCAAAGCTGCAAGTTTTAAAAGTTTATTATTTGTCATGATGTTTACTCCTTCTCGTTGATTAAAAATACTCATTAAAGCTAAAGCGCATAATGCTAATCTCAATATAGCGAGAAGCATGCCAAAGTTATATCAGCATGTTATTAAAGAATTTTTTAGAAATACCAATTAATCTGACAGAGGATTACGTCCAAAGTGAACGTAAACATTTGTGTTAATAGTTAACATATGAACACATTTCGGCGCGATATAACCGCAACAACCAAGGGTATGCGCTTTTGGAAGAAAATAAACATTACTACTTGGGGCTGGCACATTTCTATTTGGCGTTGACACACACGCATACAGGTGCATACTGTTACTAAAAGGGATTTCTAAAAATACAAAATTGGTATCTGCTTCATTCCGGCAAGCTTCGAGAGTTTTCATTTGTTTCCTATAATTCTATTCATCTGCATCCATCTGACAGGCCGTTCTTCAACTGTGAATCAGGAGGCAATTATGAAACAGAACCACAAGAGCACATTGTCAGCACTGGCCGTTTTGGCGGCTTTGCCACTGGTCATTCACAATGCTTACGGTGAAGATGCGATGTACCATGATGCCAACCCGAAAGCACCATTGATGTCGCAAGAAGAATACGATCAGGGCAAGCAGATATTTTTTGAGCGTTGCGCTGGTTGTCATGGTGTGTTGCGCAAAGGCGCGACCGGCAAGCCGTTAACGCCGGATCTAACGTTGGCTAAAGGCACGGACTACCTGAAGGTGTTTATCTATGCCGGGACACCGGGCGGGATGCCGAACTTTGGCACTTCCGGCGAACTGTCAGAAAGTCAAATCGATATCATGGCGCGCTACATCCAGCAGACACCGCCAGCCCCGCCGGAATTCGGCATGAAGGACATGGAAGCAACCTGGAAGGTTGTCGTGCCGGTAACAGACCGGCCAGCCAGGCAGATGAACAAGCTCAATCTTGGCAATTTGTTTTCCGTCACCCTGCGCGATTCAGGCGAAGTGGCGCTGATAGACGGCGACAGCAAGCAGATCGTCACTATCATCAAGACCGGTTACGCGGTGCACATTTCCCGCATGTCTGCGTCCGGGCGCTACCTGTATGTGATCGGCCGCGATGCCAAGCTCAATCTGATTGACCTGTGGATGGAAACGCCCGGGGTCGTGGCCGAGATCAAGATCGGCGCCGAGGCACGTTCGGTGGAAACCTCCAAATTCAAAGGGTGGGAAGACAAGTATGCGATTGCCGGCAGCTACTGGCCGCCGCAGTACGTGATCATGGATGGGGACACGTTGAAACCGTTAAAAATTGTTTCCACCAGCGGCATTGCATCGGAGACCGATGAGTTCGTCAGGGAGGCGCGCGTCGCGGCTATCGTGGCCTCCCACTTCAAGCCCGAGTTCATGGTCAATGTGAAAGAAACAGGAAAAGTGGTGATCGTTGACTATTCCGACCTGAAGAACCTGAAGACGACGACGATCGACACGCCGCGCTTCCTGCACGACGGCGGCTTCGAGTCAACCAAACGCTACTTCATGGATGCCGCCAACGCCTCCAACAAGATCGCGGTAGTCGACATCAAGGAAAACAAGCTGACAGCCGTGGTTGAGGTGAGCCAAACCCCGCATCCCGGCCGTGGCGCCAACTTTGTCGACCCGAAGTTCGGGCCGGTCTGGGCTACCTGCCATCTGGGAAGCGAGGAGATTTCCCTGATCGGCACCGATCCGGTCAAGCACAAGAAGAATGCCTGGAAGGTGGTACGCACCCTGAAGGGCCAGGGCAGCGGGTCGCTGTTCATCAAGAGCCATCCGAAATCAACCAACCTGTGGGTCGATACCCCGCTTAACAAGGAGGCCGATGTCAGCCAGTCAGTCGCGGTATTTGATATCAGGGCGCTCGACAAAGGGTTCGTCGTATTGCCGATTGCCGAGTGGGCCAACCTCGGTGAAGGCGCCAAACGTGTCGTTCATCCGGAATACAACAAGGCGGGTGACGAAGTATGGTTTTCGGTCTGGAACGCAGCAGACAAAAAATCCGCCATCGTGGTGGTTGATGACAAGACGCGCAAGCTGAAGAAAGTGATCACCGACCCGAGGCTGATTACGCCTACCGGCCATTTCAACGTCAACAATACGCAGCACGATATTTACTAATCTGGCAGTATGCTGCGGCTGCGGGCGGGACATGTTCCCGCCCGTTTTACTTCGTGGAGAACATCAGGTTGGCCTCTGCTGCAAATGGGGAAGCATGAACAGGAAAATTCTTGCATGGTACGCGGCACTGGCTGCTCTGGCTGGAACACAATGCAGTGCCGCTTATGCCGCAGGCGAGAGCATGATGGACGAGGTTGTGGTGACTGCGACCAGAACGACAGGGCTGGTATCCGATGTCCCCACCGCAGCAACCGTGGTTACCGCCAGGCAAATGGAAGATAAAAATATTTCCCGTCTGGGTGATATGCTTTTTCAGGTGCCCAGCCTCTATCTGCAAAATGGCGCGCTTGGCCAGTCGCAGGGCACTTCAGGAACCAGCGGCATGTCGCTGCGTGGAATAGATCAGAACAAGACACTTATCCTGCTCGATGGTCAGCCCCTTCAGGACGCCAGTTCGGGAAAAGTAAACTGGAGAATCCCGTTTGCCGAAGATATTGAGCGAATCGAAGTTGTGCCCGGTGCATTTTCTTCGCTGTATGGCAGCAACGCGATCGGCGGCGTCATCAACATCATTACCAAATCGCCAAATAAACGCGAGCTCACGGCAAAGCTGAAAAAAGGCTGGGGCGATGCCAGCGGTGCGGATGCCAGCATCTATTTTCGCAACAAGTCGGATCAAGGATTGGGCATCGTCGCGGGATTCGGTTACCAGGGCCGTGACAGCTATGTGAACGATTTCGTGGTCAGGACGCCGGTTGCAGGCGCTGCGGGCACCGCCGTTACGGGAGCACAGGCGACCACGACGCGTGATGGCGCGCCGGCCTATCTGGTTGGCGACAAGGGCGCTGCTCCGTGGAGGTCCGCCAATGCGACGGCCAAACTGTTTTATGACCTGAACGCCCGTGACAAAATTTATGGCGGGATTGCTTATCAGGAAACCAACCAGGGCTACACGCTGTTCAACACCTACCTCAGAAATGCCGCAGGAGCGCCTGTTTCAGCAGGAACGCTGGGCATCAATGGTCAGCGCGTGACCTTGGCGGAATCCGCCTTCGCCAACAATTCTCCGCTGCGCGAGGCGGCCACGCGGTATTTCGTAGGCTATGAGGGCACAGCCGGAAACGATTATCTGCTGAAAATCGACCTCGCAAAAATCGTCCGCGCCTACAGCTTTACCCAAGCCGGTGCCGCCGCAACATGGGGCAGCGGCGCAGGAACCCTGACGGATACGCCGAACGGCGGCACCGACGGCACGGCTCAACTGAGTTTCCCGGTTGGGACAAGGCAATTCATCGTAACCGGCTTGGCATTCCATCGCGACATGGCGAACCAGCGGACATACGGGCTTTCCAGTTGGCGCAACCCCGACGCCCGCGTCTCCCTGGACGGGGGCTACAACGGCAGTTCGGCCACGACCTCTTTTTTCGCGCAGGACGAGATACGCATGGCGGAAACGCTCAATGTCTATCTGGGCGGGCGGTGGGATGACTGGAATACGAGTGGCGACAACTTCAGGAACACCGCACCGACCGGCGCCACGGCCTTTGCGGCACGCGGCGCCTCCGCTTTCAGCCCGAAAATATCCGCGGTATACAAGCCGACGGAAGCGGCAACGCTGCGCGCATCTTATGGAAAATCTTTCCGGGCGCCGGCCAATCTGGATATGTACGCCACCTCTACCATCAATGGCCTGACGACGCGAGGCGACCCCAACCTTCAACCCGAGCGCGGCGAGACATGGGAAGCGGGAGGGGAGCTGCGACTGAAGGAATACACCAGGATCAGTGCGACCTACTACGAAACGCTGCTGAGCAACCTGATCTATTTGCAGCAGATCACCCCTCTAGTGCTGTCGCAACGGATTAACGCGGGCAAGGCAAAAGTCAGCGGAATTGAACTGGGAGCCGCCACAAGATTGGCGAGCTGGCTGGAGCTGGATGCCAACTATGCCTACGTGGAGTCAAGGATGCTCGACAACCCCACCGACCCGCTGAGCGTTGGCAAGCGGCTGACCGACTCCCCAAGGAATATCGCCGGCATCGGGCTGGCTGCACAACAAGGATCATGGTCTGGCGCACTGGATGTCCGCTACATAAGCCACGTTTTCATGACTGCAAAAAACACCGACATGTTCGAAGGAGTGCCCACCAGCTACGATGCCCACACCATGGTGAATGCCAAGCTCGGCTATGCATTTTCCAGGGGCGTTAAAGGGTCTGTTGCCATCAATAATTTGCTGGACGTGAAGGCCTATTCATTCTTCCTGCTGCCGGGACGCAATGTGACAGCCGAAATGGGTTTTTCTTTCTAGGGAAACGCTGAATAAATATGTCATCGCGAGGAGCGCCTTTAGCCGCGAGCGAAGCGTGGCGGGACGTGGCGATCCACGACTATGTGATCTTTGAGGCTTTCTGGATTGCTTCGCTGCGCTCGCAATGACGGTCTTGGACTTGTTCAGCATTTCCCCAAAATGTTGCATCAAGCCTGTTTATGTTGTTTCTTCAGGCTGGAAGCCAAGGCCGCACGGCGTTCTCCGACCATTCCCACAATTGCTGCGCCAGCTTGCGATCCAATGCCAGCGGTGCAGGCTGGATGGCGGCGCAGTTGTCGAAGTATTTTCCCGAAACGCCTTTGACTTCGGGCGAGGCGGCGAGGTACACCGAAGTGCGCGCGCCAACCGCTACGCTATCGCCTTTTGCGTCGAAACCGGTGTGCAGCAGCTTGGTGTCGATCACGCCGGGATGCAGGCTGTTGGAGGCGAGCCACGGTTCGCGCCGTGCCAGTTCGTTGGCAAACAGGGTGTCGGCGAGCTTCGAATTGGCGTAAGCATGGTAGGCATCGAAATGATGCTCGGCATTCAGGTTGCCGAACTCGATGCTTCCGCGCGTATGCGCAATCGAGCTGACCGTGACCACGCGCGGCTCGGGGGATTTTTTCAAAAGCGGCAGCAGCAGCACGGTGAGCAGGAAGTGCGCGAGGTAGTTCACCGCCAGCGTCATCTCGAAACCCGCTTTTGAAACCCGGCGTTCGGTCATGTACACGCCGGCATTGTTGATCAGCACATCCAGCTTCGGCAGGCGCGCCGCGAGACCTTGCACCATGTGCGCAACGGCGGCGGGATCGGCAAGGTCGGCATGCGCGGTGTGCAGCACTGCATCCGGTGCGGCACGCTGGATCACATCGCGGGCACGCTGCACCCTTTCCTCGTTGCGCCCGTGCAGCACCACTGAATGCCCGCGGCTTGCCAGCTCCAGCGCGGTTTCCAGCCCTATGCCGTCGGTCGATCCGGTAACGAGGATGGTCTTCATGATTAGCCGATGACTTCGAAGCTGTTGTAACTGCCATTATCCGGCTCGGTTTCGACCCGCTCCACCTGCGCATACTGCGGGCCGCGGTGCGCCCAGCGCATGATGGCATCCACAGCGGCGGCCTCGCCCTGCACCGCGGCTTCCACCGAGCCATCGCCGCAGTTGCGCACCCAGCCTGCAACCCCCAGTCTTTGCGCTTCGCGGCGCATCGAGTCGCGGAAGAATACACCTTGCACGCGGCCATGAATCACGAGGCGCAGCGTCTTCTTGGGCACAGCCTGGATGGTCATTCTTTTC
>JAGWMH010000093.1 GCA_028871775.1 Betaproteobacteria bacterium | reverse complement strand
TAGCGATTTGCCTGCGAGAAACATTTCCGGTTCACCCGGGTGCCCGGCC
Source organism: Betaproteobacteria bacterium (assembly GCA_028871775.1). Lineage (GTDB taxonomy): Bacteria > Pseudomonadota > Gammaproteobacteria > Burkholderiales > Gallionellaceae > CAITJF01. The sequence continues at coordinate 7,105 of JAGWMH010000093.1, read as the reverse complement.
AGAAGTTTTTCGGCTGAAGGGTGAAGCCAATATTTACGGCAGCCAATTGTTTTTTCTCTGTGCTCTCTGTGGCTAATTTGTTTCTAGGTTAAGCCATCTTTGGGTGAGTCATTTCCGCCGCCTGCACCCAGCGGTCGAATTCATCTTCCGTGACATAGCCCAGCGCCAGTGCCGCCTGCTTCAGCGTGCTGCCGTCGCGGTGCGCGCGCTTGGCGATCTCGGCGGCGCGGTCGTAGCCGATGTGCGGGGTCAGCGCGGTCACCAGCATCAGCGAGCGTTCCATCAGCTCCGCGATGCGCCCGTGATTGGCCTCGATGCCGCGCACGCAGTATTTCTCGAAGCTCGCCATGCCGTCGGCCAGCAGACGCACGCTGTGCGAGAAGTTGTGGGCGATGAGCGGCTTGAACACATTGAGTTCGAAGTTGCCCGAGGCTCCGCCGATGGTGAGGGCAACGTCGTTGCCGAACACCTGGCAGCACAGCATGGTCAGCGCCTCGCACTGCGTCGGGTTGACCTTGCCCGGCATGATCGAGCTGCCCGGCTCGTTTTCCGGGATGCTGATCTCACCCAGGCCGGAACGCGGGCCGGAGGCCAGCCAGCGCACGTCGTTGGCGATTTTCATCAGCGCGGCGGCCAGCGTCTTGAGCGCGCCGTGCGCGGCTACCAGCGCATCGTGCGCGGCCAGCGCGGCAAACTTGTTGGCGGCGCTCCTGAACGGCAGGCCGGTGCTGCGCGCCAGTTCCGCGGCGACGCGCTCGCCGAATTCGGCATGGGTGTTCAGCCCGGTGCCCACTGCCGTGCCGCCAGCCGCCAGCTCGTAAAGCGGTACCAGCGTAGCGAGTATCATTGATTCCGCGAGCTCCAGCTGTGCCGCATAGCCCGAGAATTCCTGGCCCAGCGTCAGCGGGGTTGCGTCCTGCAAATGCGTGCGGCCAATTTTTACAACGTCAGCAAACGCGTCGGATTTCTTTTTCAGGGCCGCGCGCAGCGCACCCAATGCCGGAAGCAGTTTCTGCCGGATAGCGGTGGCGGCGGCCACGTGCATCGCAGTGGGAAAAATGTCGTTGGACGACTGGCCGAGATTGACCTCATCATTGGGGTGAACCAGCCGGCCTTCGCCGCGCTCGCCGCCGAGCAGTTCCGAGGCGCGGTTGGCGAGCACCTCGTTGATGTTCATGTTGCTCTGCGTGCCCGATCCGGTTTGCCAGACGGATAACGGAAATTCCACGCCATGCTGGCCGGCCAGCACTTCGTCCGCCGCCTGCATGATGGCTGTCGCTTTCCCTTCATTCAGCAGGCCGAGATCGCGGTTGGCCAGCGCGCAGGCACGTTTGGTTTCGGCGAGGGCCATGATGATTTCTTCCGGCATGCGTTCGGACGAAATGTGAAAGTGCTCAAGCGAACGTTGCGTCTGCGCGCCCCAAAGCCGTTCTGCGGGAACCCCGATGACGCCGAATGAATCGCGTTCTTTTCTGGTGACCATGATATTTATATTTCCCCTTGTGAAGTTGCTGCTATGAAACAGCGCGGGCCAGAACAAACGCGGCCGCCGCAGCTGCACCGCCGATCAGCAGGGTTTGCAGGGCGCTGCGTAACGGGGATGTTCCGGTGAAGCCGCCCTTGATGTAGCCGAACACCGCCAGTGCGATCAGGGTAACGGCGACAGAGTAGGGCAGTGCCCCGGCCACGCTGGGTGCCACGAAATAGGGCATGATTGGAATCAGCCCGCCCGCGATATAGGCCCCTGCTATCGTCGCCGCACTTTGTGTCGCACGGCCGGGTTCCGGTTGCTCCAGGCCCAGTTCAAAGCGCATCATGAAGCGCACCCATGCTTCGCGGTCCGCGCGCAATGCCGCAACCACCGGCGCAGATTGCTCCGCCGATACACCGTAAGCTTCCAACACCTCGACGATCTCGGCGGCTTCCTGTTCCGGTATCGTTTGCACTTCCTGTTGTTCGCGTTGCAGCTCACGGGCATAGTGCTCGGCATCGCCGCGTGCCGCGAGGTAACCGCCGAGCCCCATCGCCACCGAGCCGGCGGCGATCTCCGCGATACCCGCCGTGGTGATGATGTGGCTGGACGCAACCGCGCCGGACAACCCTGCCGCCAGCGCGAACGGCACCGTCAAGCCGTCCGCCATGCCGATGACGATGTCGCGCACCGTCTGCGAGGCGCGGAAGTGGCGTTCGACATGCGGGGTCTGGGGCATGGTGCTTTATCTCGATATCAGCTCGCGCAGCACATACGGCAGTATTCCGCCGTGGCGGTAATAGTCCACCTCGATCGGCGTATCGATGCGCAGCAGCAGCGGCACTTGCCGGGTGCCGCCGTCTTTGCGGCGGATGGTGAGGATCACGTCCTGTTGCGGCTTCAGATTTTCGTCGATGCCGTCGATGTCGAAGGTTTCCTCGCCGCTCAGGTGCAGCGCGGCTGCGTTGGTGTCGCCCTTGAACTGCAAAGGCAGCACGCCCATGCCGACCAGGTTGCTGCGGTGGATGCGCTCGTAGGATTTCGCGATCACCGCCTTCACTCCGAGCAACTGCGTGCCTTTCGCCGCCCAGTCGCGGCTGGAGCCGGCGCCGTATTCTTCCCCGGCGAAGATCACCGTCGGCGTGCCTGCTGCGATGTGCTTCATCGCCGCGTCGTAGATCGCTATCTGTTCGCCGTTATACAGCGTATAGCCGCCCTCGATGCGGCTGCCGTCGGCCTTCGCGGGCAGCATCAGGTTCTTGATGCGCACGTTGGCGAAGGTGCCGCGCATCATCACCTCGTGGTTGCCGCGCCGCGAACCGTAACTGTTGAAATCCTTGACCGCCACACCCTTGCCTTGCAGGTATTTGCCTGCGGGCGTGGTGGGCTTGAAGCTGCCCGCCGGGCTGATGTGGTCGGTGGTGACCGAATCGCCGAATATCGCCAGCGGCTTGGCATTGCGGATTTCCTTGATGCTTCCGGCTGCCATGCCGAAATTTTCAAAGAATGGCGGGCGCGCGATATAGGTGGAATCGTCCCACTGGTACAGGTTGCCGGCGGGAGCGGGGATCGCGTTCCACAGCGGCAGGTCGCGGGTGAGGTCGCTGTACAGCCTGCGGTAGGCTGCCGGGTCGGCGGCATACCTCATCATCGTCTGCACCTCGGCGCTGTTCGGCCAGATGTCTCTCAGATATACCGCCTCGCCGTTCCTGCCGGTGCCGAGCGGCTCGCTGTCCAGGTTGATGTTGACCCGGCCCGTGATGGCATAGGCCACCACCAGCGGCGGCGAAGCGAGGTAGTTGGCCTTGATGCTGGCGTGGATGCGTGCCTCGAAATTGCGGTTGCCGGACAGCACGGCGGCGGCAATCAGGTCATGCGTGGCAATCGCTTCTTCCAGCCGTGCATCCAGCGGGCCGGAATTGCCGATGCAGGTGGTGCAGCCGTAGGCCGCGAGGCTGAAGCCGAGCTGTTCCAGATAGCCCAGCAGACCGGCCCTGGTCAGGTATTCGGTCACCACGCGCGAGCCGGGGGCGAGCGAGGTCTTGATGTGCGGTTTGACGCGCAAGCCCTTTGCCACTGCTTTCTTCGCCAGCAGGCCGGCGGCCAGCAGCACGCTGGGGTTGGAGGTGTTGGTACAGGAGGTGATCGCTGCGATCAACACGTCGCCGTGGCCGACTTCGACCACCGATTTTGTTTCTTCCGCGCTTTGGCTGTGGTGCGCCGGGGTCGGATGGCTGTCCATCATTTCAATTTCACTCGCCGCACTGCTGCTGTGGCTGCCAACAGCAGGCTTGCCTGCGGGCGTGCTTTCCCCATCAACCAGGCCGCCGCCGTCGACCGGGATGCAGACTTCCCCGCTGTATTCATGCAGCTCTGTGGCATAGCGTTTGCCCAGTTCGGCGGCGGGCTTGTTGAAACCGTTTTCTGTCACCGGCTTGCTGAACAGGTTATTGAAGGTTTCCTTCATCTTCGACAGCGCGACGCGATCCTGCGGGCGCTTCGGCCCGGCCAGCGAAGGCTCGATGGAAGCGAGATCGAGTTCCACCATGCTGCTGTAATCAATCTGCCCGGCTTGCGGGATGCCGTACAAACCCTGTGCCTTGAAGTAAGCAGAGAGCGCATCCACTTCTTCATCGCTGCGCCCGGTGTAGCGCAGGTAGTCCACGGTCGCGTCGTCCACCGGGAAGAAACCCATGGTCGCGCCGTATTCCGGCGCCATGTTGGCGATGGTGGCGCGGTCCGGCACAGTGAGCGCCGCCGTGCCGGTGCCGAAGAATTCCACGAACTTGCCCACCACTTTCTGTCTGCGCAGCAGCTCGGTGACGGTCAAAACCAGATCGGTGGCGGTGACGCCTTCGCGCAGCTTGCCCTTGAGATGCACGCCCACCACGTCCGGGGTGAGGAAATACACCGGCTGGTCGAGCATCCCGGCCTCCGCCTCGATGCCGCCGACGCCCCAGCCCACCACGCCGATGCCGTTGATCATGGTGGTGTGGCTGTCGGTGCCGACCAGCGTGTCGGGATAATACACACGCCCTTCCGGGCTATCTTTTTGCAGCACCCCGCGCGCCAGATATTCGAGATTGACCTGGTGCACGATGCCGACGCCGGGCGGTACCACCTTGAAGGTATCGAACGCCTGCATGCCCCATTTCATGAACCGGTAGCGCTCGTTGTTGCGCTCGAATTCCATTTCCATGTTGAGCCGCAGCGCATCCGGGCGGTTGTAGTAGTCCACCTGCACCGAGTGATCCACCACCAGGTCTACCGGCACCAGCGGCTCAATGATTTTCGGATTCTTGCCCAGCTTGGCGGCTGCGTCGCGCATTGCGGCGAGATCGACGAGCAGCGGCACGCCGGTGAAATCCTGCAACACGATGCGCGCAACCACGAACGGAATTTCTTCGGTGCGCGCCGCATTCGGCTGCCAGTTCGCCAGCTGGCGGATGTGCGCCTCGGAGATTTTCCTGCCGTCGTAATTGCGCAGCACTGCCTCCAGCACGATGCGGATGGAAACCGGCAGGCGCGAAATTTTTCCAACAGCAGCGGCTTCCAGCGCGGGCAGCGAATATAGCGTGCCCTGTTTGCCGTTGGCGAGGTTAAAGGACTGGCGGGCATTAAACAGATTATGCGGCATGGCAGTATCTCCGAATATGCGGGGCAAGTTGAGGGTTTAATTATAAGGTGTTGCGAAGCGCCCGTCATGATCGCTTTTTTTACAACGCCGGGCTTGTGGCTGTGGCAGAATACCGCGCGCAAAAACCAGCGCGCCGGTAATAAAGTGGCGGCTTAATGGCAACAAGAATCCAATTCAACAAACTTGGAGCACATTTCACCATGGCGCTGGTGCCGATTGAGAAGTTTGCAGCGTTGCTGGGCAAGCCATAAGGGCGCTTCTAAGATTGCCCGTAATATTCACTGACAGAAATTGATTTCTAGAGATTCCAGAAAGCTTCATAAACAGTTTTCGAGGAGAGATAAATGCCAATTAAATCCAGAATCCGCACCGTTCCGCATTACCCCAAGCAGGGCATCATGTTCCGCGACATCACCACTCTGCTCAAAGACCCCATCGGCCTGCGTGTCACCATAGACGAGCTGGCGCGCCGCTATGCCGGCATGAAAATCGACAAGGTCGCGGGCATCGAATCGCGCGGTTTCATCATAGGCGCACCGCTGGCTTATGTGCTGGGCAAGGGCTTCATCCCGATCCGCAAGAAGGGCAAGCTGCCCGCGGAAACCATCGGCCACGACTACGAACTCGAATACGGCACCGACCGCATCGAAATCCACACCGACGCGATCGAGAAAGGCGAGAAAGTGCTGCTGGTGGATGACCTCATCGCCACCGGAGGCACAGCGGAAGCGGCTTGCACGCTGATTAACAAGATGGGCGGCGAAGTCGTCGAATGCTGCTTCATCATAGACCTGCCGGACATCGGCGGGCGCAAGCGGCTGGAGAAGCACGGGCAGAAGGTGTTTGCGCTGTGCGAGTTCGAAGGTGACTAAATCATGAAAGTCGAAACCCTGCGCTGGGCTGACAACAAGCTGGAGATGATAGACCAGCGCATCCTGCCCGCTTCGTTTGAATACCTGGCCTACGACTCTGCTGCCTCGGTTGCCGAGGGCATACGCAGCATGGTGGTGCGCGGCGCGCCGGCCATTGGCGTGGCGGCGGCTTATGGCGTGGCGCTGGAGGCGTTGCGGTTGTCGTCCACCCTTCGACAAGCTAAGGGCGAACGGGATAGTTTTAATGCTGGCATGGAAGCCGGATTCACCGTGCTGGCGCAAAGCCGCCCGACGGCGGTGAATCTGTTCTGGGGATTGCAGCGCATGCACGGCATGTGGGAAAGCGTGAAGGGGCAGAGCCATGCCGCCGTGGCACAACGTCTGCTGGCCGAGGCGCATGAAATCCTCGCCGAGGACATCCGCATCAACCGCGCGATGGGCGCGTTCGGCGCGGAACTGCTGGCGGACGGCGCGCGCGTGCTGACCCATTGCAACGCCGGGGCGCTGGCGACGGCAGGTTGGGGCACGGCGCTTGGCGTGTTCCGCTCGGCAGTGGAGGCGGGCAAGAAAATCTCCGTGATCGCCGACGAGACCCGCCCCTTCCTGCAAGGTGCACGGCTGACCGCGTGGGAGATGGTGCAGGAGAACATCCCGGTGACGCTGATCACCGACAACATGGCGGGCTTCATGATGTCGCGCGGCGAGATAGACGCGGTGGTGGTGGGCACCGACCGCGTGGCATCCAATGGCGATGTGGCTAACAAGATCGGCACCTACATGGTGGCGGTGCTGGCGCGGCGCCACAATATCCCGTTCTACGTGGCCTGCCCGCTGTCCACGATAGACATGAATATCGCCAGCGGCGCGGACATCCCCATCGAGGAACGCTCAGCCGACGAGGTCAGGGGGTTTCGCGATTATCACTGGGCGGCGGAAGGCGTTTCGATACGCAATCCATCGTTCGACGTGACGCCGGCCGAACTGGTGACCGCGCTCATCACTGAAAAGGGAGTGGTACGGCAGCCGGATCGCGACAAGTTGCGCGCGTTGTTCAACCTGGAAAAAACAGTTGGCCACAGAGAACACAGAGATCACAGAGATCACAGAGGAAAAAACGGTGCTTGA